>DASXTT010000235.1:0-11495 GCA_036505255.1 Planctomycetota bacterium
GCGGCGGGGGGGTGCGCCGCTTCCCTGTACGTCGTCACCCACTTCGAACATTTCCGCCAGCGGCTCGCGACTTACTTCAATCCCGAAGCCGACCCGCTGGGGGCGGGCCACCAGATCAAGCAATCGCTCATCGCGCTCGGCGCGGGTGGCTGGTGGGGCGAGGGCCTGGGCCGCGGGACGCAGAAGCTCTTCTTCCTTCCCGAGGTGCACTCGGACTTCATCTTCCCGGTGATCGGCGAGGAGATGGGATTCCTGGGCGCGCTTTCGGTGATCCTGCTCTACGTCGCGTTCGGCGTGACGGGGTGGCGGATCATGAACCGGGCGACGAGCCCCTTCGCGTTCCTCCTCGCGTTCGCGCTGACCCTCTACATCGTTCTCCAGGCCGCCTTCAATCTGATGGTGGTCACGGCCCTCGTCCCCACCAAGGGGATCCCGCTCCCGTTCCTGAGCTTCGGCGGATCGTCGCTCTGCTTCACGCTGGCGGCGGCGGGGATACTCGTGAATATTGCAAACCAGAGTTCTCGGACTTCAGACATCAGGCTTCGGGAATATCACGAAGAGCCACAGCCATGAAGGTGGTCTTTGCGGGAGGGGGAACCGGGGGGCATCTCTTCCCCGGAATCGCGCTCGCCCAGCATCTCCGTCGTGAAACGCCCGAATCGCGCACGCTCTTCCTGTGCACCGACCGGGCCTTCGACGCGCGCGAGCTGTCGGCCTATGAAATGGAATTCGAGCCGATCGCCGCCCCGCGCCTGCGGCCGATCCTTTCGCTCCCGATCGCGATGCTGCGAGCCATCGGCCATGCGCGGGCCCGGATGCGGAGATTTGATCCCGAACTCGTCGTCGGCCTAGGCGGCTACGGCTCGTTCCCGACGCTCGCCGCCGCGGCGCTCGAGGGCGTGCCGTACGTCCTTCTCGAGCAGAACGTGGTGCCGGGCCGGGCGAATCTCCTCGCGGCGCGGGGCGCGCGGCGGATCTACTCGCAGTGGGCCGAGGCGCGACGCCGCTTCGCGGGGCTCGGCGGACGGTTCGTCCACGCGGGAAGCCCCCTGCGGAGCGGGCTGGAGCGCCTTCCGCGCGGCGAGGCGCGACGCCGCCTGGGCCTGGAGCCGGACGCGCCGGTGGTCGGGGTGATCGGCGGCAGCCAGGGAGCCGAGTCGCTCAACCGGCTCGCGGTGCGCGAGCTCTCCGCGGTCCCCGGCGCGCGCATTCTCCACCTCGCCGGGCCGTGGGCCGAACGCGTGCGCGCCGCGTATCGCGAGGCCGGCCGCGAGGCGCGCGTCGAGGAGTTCCGCCGCGACATGGGGACGTTTTACAGCGCGTGCGATCTCGTGATCTCGCGGGCGGGCGCCCTCGCCATCGCCGAGCTCGCGGCGCTCGGGTGCGCCTCGGTTCTCGTGCCCTATCCGCACGCGGCCTCCGACCACCAGACGGCGAACGCGCGCGTGCTGGAGCGCGCCGGGGCGGCCGCCACGGTCGACGAGCGGGCGGCCCGGCCGGGAGCCCTCGGACAGTGGGTCCGAAAGCTGGTGCGCGGGGAAACCATTTTTGATACCATGCGCCTCGGCATATCATCGATTGCGAGGCCAGACTCGGCCCGCCACATCGTGGGGGATTGGGCGTCATGGGTTCCGAAACGCGGCCCGGGGTCGCACACCTTGTTGGTATCGGCGGCATCGGCCTGAGCGGCCTGGCGCGCCTCCTGCTGGCGCGCGGCTACGCGGTGTCGGGCTCCGACCTCCAGGGCAACGCCCAGACCGCGGAACTCGAGGCGCTCGGCGCGCGCGTGGCGGCGGGTCACGACGCCGCGAACCTTCCCGCCGGGTGCACGCTGGTCGTCCGTTCCGCCGCGGTGCCCGACGACAACCCCGAGGTCGTCGCCGCGCGGAGCGCGAATGTCCCCATCCTTCACCACGCGGAGATGGTCGGCCGGATGATGGGGGAGCGGTCGGGAATCGCCGTCGCGGGCTGCCACGGAAAGACGACGACGACCGCGATGATCGCCTACATCCTGTCGCGCGCCGGGTTCGAGCCCACCTATGTGTGCGGCGGGGTGATCCCGCAGCTCGGGACGAACGCGGCGGGCGGCGCGGGGCGCCACTTCGTCGCCGAGGCATGCGAGTTCAACCGCTCGTTCCTCAAGCTGGCGCCGCAGTGCGCGGTCGTCACGAACATCGAGGAGGACCACCTCGACTACTACAAGGACCTCGACGAGATCGTGGGCGCGTTCCGCGAGTTTGCAGCGCTCGTGGGGGAGAAGGGGCTCGTGATCGGCGGGGTGGACAGCCCTCCGGTCGCGGACCTCATCGCCACCCTGAAGGGGCGCGGCGAGAGCTATTCGATCGAGAAGGACGCGGACTGGTGCGCGAAGAAGATCACCGTCGACGGCGGAGTCTGGCGGTTCGACGTGCTGAAGTACGGCAAGACGTACGGGTCGTTCGATCTCGCCGTCCCGGGGGCCCACAACGTCTCGAACGCGCTCGCGGCGATCGCGGCGGCGACGTGGGCCGGGGTGGGGCGCGAGCTGATCCAGCTCGCCTTGTCCGAGTTCGCGGGAGCCGAGCGGCGGTTCCAGGTGCTGGGCGAACGGAACGGCGCGACGGTGATCGACGATTACGGTCACCATCCGACGGAGATCCAGGCGACGCTGAGGGCGGTGAAGGAGCGGTACCCGGACCGGAAGATCTGGTGCGTCTTCCAGCCCCACCAGTATTCGCGGACGCGGGTCTTCCTGAAGGAATTCGCGCGCTCCTTCGGCGACGCCCAGCTGGTGCTCCTGCCGGAAATTTACGAGGCGCGGGACGGGGACCCGGAGAAACGCCGGGTGTCGAGCGCCGACCTCGCGAAGCTCCTCGACGCGAACGGCAAGGCGGCGCTCTTCCTGCCGTCGTTCGACCACGTCGTGGCGTTCCTCGAGGACAAGGTGGACCCCTCGGTGGTGGTGGTGACGATGGGGGCCGGGAACGTCAACGAGGTGGCCCGCCGATTCCTGCGGGTGCCCGCGATATCAAAATGATATCAATTTGATATCATTTTGAAATCCCCGCCGTTTTTCGCGTACTCCCGAGCGTGTCCGGACGACCACGCCTTTCCCCGCTCGTCACCCGGTCTTAGGATGCCGCGATGAATCTTTCCGTTCCGAAGGCGCTGAGGGTCCTCCTGCTCGCGGTCGGAGGCCTCTGCGTCGCGGTGTCGTGCGCACCGGCCCATCAGGAATCGGTCAGCCTGAATGACATTCATTCGCGGCTCAATCAAACGACGGTTGCGGAATACCGCGAACCCCGGACGAAGGCGGAAATCGTCTCGCTGGTGCGCCGGGCCGCGGAGACGGGCCGGAGCGTCAGCCTTTCCGGCGGCCGCCACTCCATGGGAGGCCAGCAATTCGGCGAAGGGACCCTGCACATCAGTCTCTCGCGCTACAACCGCGTCGTGGCTTTCGACGAACAACGGGGCCTGGTGACCGCGGAGTCCGGCATCCAGTGGCCCGACCTCATGGCGTGGCTGATCGACAATCAGGATGGAAAGCCGCGACCCTGGGGGATCCGCCAGAAGCAGTCGGGGGCGGACAAGATCAGCGTCGGCGGCTCGCTTTCCGCCAACGCGCACGGGCGCGGGCTCTCCTTCAAACCGCTCGTCGCCGACGTGGAGGCCTTCGAGTTGATCGTCGCCGGCGGCCGGACCCTCCGGTGCAGCCGCCTGGAAAATCGGGACCTGTTCGGACTCGCCATCGGCGGCTACGGACTGTTCGGCGTGATCACGGAAGTGACGCTCCGCCTCGTGCCGCGGATCAAGGTGGAGCGGAAAGTCGAGCTCCTCAAGCTCGACGACCTGTCCGGCCGTGTGGCCCGGCGGATCGAGGAGGGATTCCTCTTCGGGGACTTCCAGTTCAAGACCGACGAAAGCGCCGCGGACTTCCTCGAGGTCGGGGTCTTCTCCTGCTATCGCCCCGCGGCGGCCGACGCCGCGGTCCGGGAAGACCGGAAGGCGCTCACCTCCCGGCAATGGGAGGACCTGTACCGGCTCGCGCATCTCGACAAGGCGCGGGGATTCCAGGTGTACGCGGCGCACTACCTCTCGACGGACGGGCAGGTCTACTGGAGCGACGCGCACCAGATGTCCGACTACATCGAGGGGCAGGACGAGATCATCGATCGCGCGACAAAGGCGCGGGCCCCCGGAAGCCTGATGATCACCGAACTCTACGTGCCCCGGCCGCGCCTGCCCGACTTCCTGCGCGCCGCGGGCGCCCGCCTGCGGGAGCGGAAGGCCAATCTCATCTACGGGACCGTGCGGTTCATCCAGAAGGACGACGAGACCTTCCTGCCGTGGGCCAGGGAATCGTTCGCCTGCGTCGTGATGAACCTGCGGGTCACGCACGACGATGAGGGCCTGAGAGCCGCGCAACTGCAGTTCCAGGACCTGATCGATGTGGCGCTCTCGATGGGGGGCAGCTATTTCCTGACCTACCACCGCTGGGCGCGAAAGGACCAGGTCCTGAAGGCCTATCCGCGTTTCCCCGAGTTCCTGGCGCTGAAACGCCGGCACGATCCGGACGAGCGATTCCAGAGCGAGTGGTATCGCCACTATCGGAAGATGTTCGCCGAATGAAGGCAGACCGGCCGAGCGCCACCGCGCGAACGATCGCCCTCGGCACGGTTCTCCTGAAGGCCGACCCTCGATTCGGTCGACTGGTGTCCCCTGAGGCGGCCGAAACCTGCCGCGCGTTCCTGGAGGCGGCCTCGCCCCGCGGACTGAATCTGGCGCGCCTGTGCGATCGGAGCTGGTTCCGCGCCTTCATGGGCTGGATGGAGCGGGCCACGCTTCCGGGTCTGCGGCTTCACTACGCCCTCCGGAAACGGTTCATTGAGGAAGTCGCCCGGCGAAGCCTGGGCGAGGGAACCCGTCAACTCGTCGTGCTGGGCGGCGGCTTCGACACGCTGGCCCTGAGACTCCACCCGGAATTCCCGGAGAGGCGTTTCATCGAAATCGATCATCCGGCCACGCAGCGGATCAAGCTGAAGGCCCTCGAAGGCCGGCGCGCGCCGGGCCCCAACCTGCGTCTTGTCCCGGCGGACTTCACCCGCGAGACGCTCGAGGAGGTCCTGCTGAATCGCACGCCCTTCGACCCCGGCCTCCGGACTCTCTTCGTGATGGAAGGCGTCCTCATGTACCTGGAGGTGGAGGACATCGACAGGATCTTTTCTTTCGTGCGCCGCCGCTCCCCGGCAGGCAGCCGCTTCGCCTTCACCTTCATGACCCTCCGACCCGGCGGTAGGCTGGGATTCGCCCGAAGCAGTCCGCTCGTGGATACATGGCTCCGGCTGATGGGCGAGCCGTTCCGCTGGGGCCTCCGGCGCGACGACCTCGCCGGCTTTCTTAGGTCTCGCGGGCTCGAATTGGAGGAACTCGCGACGCCGGAGACGTTCCGCCGGGTCTATCTGGAACCGGAGGGGATGGGAACTCCGGTTCTCGCGGAAGGGGAATGTGTCGCCGTGGCCCGCGTTCCCTGAAACTCCCATCCTTCCGATTTCGCGTCACGTTCCGGCCTTCCGCGCATCGATGTGGAATTGACGGCGATCGACTGATTCGACCGGCGGGAGCGAGCGGGTCCGGATTTCCGGTCTGGAGCGCTACGCCTTCTTCGCCTTCTTGACGTAGGCACCGGCCTCGTCTGTCGCCAGGAAGGCCTCGAGCGCCTCGAAGCACTCCTTGCAGATCCGGACCCCCGCCTGCGGCTTCATGATCTTGAAGACCTCGTCCCTAGGCAGGCCCGCCCGGTAGGGGCGATCGGCCGAGAGCGCCTCATAGATGTCGGCCACGGGGATCGTCCGGGCGGCCAGCGTCATCCGGTCCACCGTGAGACCGCGGAAATACCCGCTCCCGTCGAGCCGCTCGTGATGCGCCCCGGCGAGGTCGGCGACATCGCTGAAGCAGGGCACCCGGCTCAGAATCCTGTGGGTCTTTTCGGGGTGGCTCCGCATTTCGTACCACTCGGGCCCCGACAGCGGGCCCTTCTTGTCGAGAACAAGGTTCGAGACGCCCAGCTTTCCGATGTCGTGCAGGAGCGCTGCGCGGCTGACGTCCCGGAGCATCGCGGCGTCGAATCCAAGTATCTTCCCGACTCCGACGGCGATCCCGGCGGTCCGCTCCGAATGCTTGAAGGTCCAGGGCGATTTCGCGTCGACCACCCGCGCGAAGGCCTGGGCGATGAGATCCATCCGCGCGTCGTCGGCCGTCACGATGCGGTCCGGGGGTTCGAGGGCGGCGGCCTGTTCGCGCGTGTCGGGCCTCCGCAGCTTTTCCCAGAAGTCCGCGTCCATCTCGACCACCCCCAGGATCCGGACCAGATCGGGATCGAACCACGTCCCGGAGCGGTCCCGCGCCATGGCGCCGGCGGCGGCGACGCCGTACGCCCGCCAGAAAACCTCCACGGTCTGCGCGAGGCAGAGAATCCTCGCCAGGAGAGGGATCGCGTCGCCCTTGAGACTGTCCGGATATCCGTTGCCGTCCCAGTGCTCGTCGAGATGCCGGATCGCCGGGACCGACTCCTCGGGAAGCTCGATCATCCGGGCGATCTCCGCGCCCCGATCGCAGCGGATGCGCTGGATCTCCCGCGCCCCCCGGCTCCCCCGGATGGCCAGGGCGATCGTGCGGAGTATCCGCCGGAAGGTCGAACGGCCGGGCAGGGCGTTGCGGAAGAGGTACTTGAGCGCGTCGCCCGAGCGGGTCCAGTCCGTGATCTTCACGTCGCGCTTCACGTCCCGGTCGTCGGCGCCGAACAGGTACGAGACCTTGGCGGAATTGCTGGAACAGCCGAGGTCCTTCAGGATCAGGGCGTAGAAGAGGGCGGATCGCGTCGGGGGCGGAAGGCCGATCTCCCGCGCCAGCCTCATCCCGATGAGGCAGGTGCGGACCGCGTGCCCCTCGGGCTGGCCCTCGGTGATGTCCAGGGCGTAGGAAAGGGCCGAGACGACCTCCGAGAGACGGACTCCGGCGGCCGCGGGCGCGGGCGGGGCGGCGACGGAGGCGGACGAAACGGTCAGGGATGCGGGCGATGGGGTCAAGGGTGAGTCTCCATTATCAATGGGATTCGCCCATTATTCTAGCACAGCCCCCGGCCGGAAGGAAGGGGGGTTCCAATTTTTCTATCGATGCCCGGCGCCGCCGGCCGGTCGGATTCCAGCGCGCCATCAGGTCGAAGCGGACCCGGTTGGACGAGAATGGGCAGGACAGCCGCTGACACGCTCCGTCCAATCGAAGGACACATCACGCAGGGGTTCCGCAATTTCCGCGGATTGGAGGGGCGAATGAGATTCACCACCATCGGATTGGAGTTGGCGCTGACGCTGTTCTTGGGGACCCGACCCCTGGACGCGCAGGAAACGCAGAAGCCCTACAAGTTCACGAAGGGCCAGATCCTGAGGTGCGAAGTCGTCGGCGATCTGCAGATCTCCCTCCGGGGCAGCCACCCCGATTTCATCAAGGGCGGCAATGAAACGCCCCTCAAGATGGGCTACCGCGCCCTCTTCGAAAATGTCGTCACGGAAACGGGTGGGTCGGGCGAAACCGCGGACCTGGAGCGGCGGGTGCGGACCCTGAGCGCCACGGGAGAGCTGGACAGCACACCCTTCAAGTTCGAGTGGGATCGGGAGAAGGACGGGGACAAAGCCGTCAGCACTGATGCCCGCCCGGGCGGGATGGTCGACCTGTTCCGCTCCTGGTGCACCAGAGCCTGGCGGTTCCGCGTCGATGCCGACGGGAATTTCTCCTCCCCGGAACCCGATTGCGACCGCCTCCTCATGAAGGCCGGCATGATGACCTGGCCCATCAAGTCGGGGGAGACGGCGTGGCTGACCGAGGAGAAGATCGCCGTTCCGGTCCTTCACGACAAGGTGATCATGGAATTCAAGAACCAGCTCGTCAGGACCGACACGGGGGCAGGCCGGAAGCTTCTGGTGATCAAGGCCACGCCCAGGTTGAAGAAGACCGAGAAAGCGGATCCGGCGATTCCGGGGGCCCTTCCCGGCGAGTTCGAGGTTACCGTCGGGGGCGACGGCGCGGTCGAGATGGACACGACGAATCGCCGGCTTCACGTGGTCAAGCTGAGGCTGACGATCCGGGTCGCCGGGAAGTCCCCGGTCGCCGCCGGCGGGGAGGGCGACGTCCGCGCCGAGGTCGTCTTCGTCGAGAACCAGATCTACAAGGATTAGCGGAGCGGATCTGTGCCGGTCGCGGGGGCGGCCCGCCGCGCCCGCACCGCCCTGACTGTCCCGCCCCATGCCCCGGGTGCATGATCCTCCCCGGCGGACCCGAAGGAGACCTTCCACGGTCCCGGACGCGACCGCCTTCCATCCGGGCGAACGGTTGCCGAAATCCGAAAGTGGGAAGGGCCCCATGGACGCACCGTCACGGAATCAGATCTGCGGGGCGCTCAATACTCAGCCGGCGCTGCGGGGTCTCGGAATCGTCCACTGCGGCCCCCAGGGAGACGAGTTCCTCCAGAGGCCGGCCTTCGGCGGCGGCCATGCAGAGGGAGAACCACGCATTCACGTCGGTAACCAACATTCTGAAAACCTGGCACGACACGGTGAAAAACTCCATCAGCAACGTGAGGTGACCGGGCCGCCTGGAGCATTTCACGCGCAAGGGTCTAGGCGCATCCCGGTCCTGATTTGCCGGGCGGCGCGCGAAGGGTCTACAGCTGGAAGAGCGGCAGGACGCGGTTCGGGCACTCCAGCATGAGGAGCGCCAGGGCCGTCGCGTACGCGCGGCAGCAGAGGCAGTACTCGATGGTCCACGACCCGTCGGGATTCTGAAGCTTGATCAGCTGGTCGCGAAGTTTCGGATACCACGTCTTCCACGCCCGGCCGTTCTCGTGGAGGAGCGCCATCACCGCGAAGAAGCCGCCGCAGTAATCCCACTCGGAGATCTTCCCGCCGTAGTCGTCGCCGAGCTTCTTGGAGAGGAGGACCTCGAGGCCGCGCTCCACCTCCTTCATGTCGCGCCGGCCCAGCCCCAGGAGGATGCGCAGGCCCGCGGAGGTGGGGTAGAACATGCGGCCGCCGCCGCCGCGGACGGACGGGTACTGCTTGAAGCCGCCGCGGGGGTCGCGGCACTTCCGCACGAACTCCTCGACCTTGTCGACGCGGGCGGTCTCGATCGTCACGCCGGCGTTGTGGGCGGCGCGCAGCGCGAGCCACACGCTGCAGGTGATGGCGAGGTCGGAGTCGTCGCCGGACCCGACGGCGCTCCAGCCGCCGTCCCGGTTCTGGCGCGTGTAGAGGTACGCGACCGCGTCCTTCAGCCCGGTCACCAGGCCCTCGACCTCGCCGGGCTCCTTCTGCATGCCGTAGAACTCGGCGAGCGCCAGCGTGGCGCAGGAGTGGTCGTAGAAAAGGCCCATCCCCGTGGAGTCGTTCTGCGTGATGCAGCCGTTGCGGCCCTGCGCGCGGAGCAGGCCCGCGATCGCGCGCTCGATCGCCTCCTGGTGCTCGCCGGACCGGGGGGTGCTGCCGGCCGCGGCCAGGGCGAGGGCCGCCAGTCCGGTGATCGCCGTCGACGGGGCGCCGCTCTTCTCGCAGCCCCAGGTGCCGTGATTATTCTGGATGTCGCGGAGCCACTTGAGGCCGCGGGCGATCGACTTTTCCTGGAGGGGCGTGCATTCCCGAGGCGGGAGGGCGTCCTGCGTCCTCCCGAGCGGGGCGCACAACGCGACGGCCAGCGCGGCGAACGTCAACCGCATACGTCCTCTGCCCCCTCATCATATGAGACGCATCCGCGGCTCAAGGGTATGCCCGATTGTGTTACGCGGTCCCGCGCGAAACTTCGGGCCCCAAGTCAATGATACCCCCGCGCCGGGGGGGAGGGCGGAAAGCATTTGTAATTTATAAGTTATAAGTTATAATTAGGGAGAGAGAGCAGGGGGATACCGCCGCCGTGCCCGCGTTCGCCGCCTTCGAAGCGTTCCTCCGGGAACGCGCCATTCCCGCCCGGTTCGGCCATCCCCTGGCGGGCTGCACCACCTTCCGGATCGGCGGCCCCGCGCGGTTCCTCGTCCAGCCCCGCACCGAGGAGGATCTCGGCCTGGCCTTCCGCTCGGCGCGCGAGTGCGACGTCCCCGTCCGCCTCCTCGGCGGAGGGAGCAACCTCCTCGTCGGCGACCGCGGCGTCGACGGCGCCGTCCTGCGCCTGCATTCCCTCGATCGCGTCGACTGGAGCCCCGACGGCTCCGTCGCGGTGCAGGGCGGGGCGAGCCTTCCGCGGCTCGTCAAGGAGGCCACCCGGCGCGGATTCGCGGGTCTCCAGGGCCTGACCGGCGTCCCCGGCACCGTTGCCGGCGCCCTCGTCATGAACGCGGGCGGACGCCACGGCGAGATCGGCCCGACCGTCACCTGGGTCGACATCCTCGACGCGGAGGGAAACCCGCGGCGCCTTACGCCCGCCGAAGCCGGATTCCGCTACCGCACGTCCGATCTCCGGGGCCGCATCGTCCTCGGCGCCGGGCTCCGGCTGGCCCCCGACGAGCCGGCCCGGCTCGCGGCCCGCTACGACGAGATCATGCGCGACAAGAAGGAGACGCAGCCCCTGGGACGGCCCAACGCCGGGTGCATCTTCAAGAATCCCCCCGGGGAGCGCGCGGGGCGGCTCATCGACCGGTGCGGGCTCAAGGGGGCGCGCGCCGGGGCGGCGCATGTCTCCGCGAAACATGCCAATTTCATAATCAATGAAGGCCGCGCCCTGGCCGATGATGTCCTGTGTCTCGTCGACCGGATCCGCGCGGAGGTCTCGGCGCGGTTCGGCCTGTCGCTCGAACTCGAGATCCTCGTCTGGTGAGGTGAATCCCATGGTCAAGACCTATTCGGTCGCCGTCCTCCTGGGCGGTCCCTCCTCGGAGCGGGAGATCTCGCTCCGGTCGGGCCGCGCCGTCGCCGGGGCCCTCGCGGGAGCCGGCCACCGCGTCGCCGAAGTCGACGTCCGCGGGGATGACGGGGCGGAGCTCGACGGGGTCGAGGCCGAGATCGTCTTCGTCGCCCTCCACGGCCGGTTCGGCGAGGACGGCCAGGTCCAGCGGCTTCTCGAGCAGCGCCGGGTTCCCTACACCGGCTCCAGCCCCGTCGCGAGCCGGCTCGCCATGGACAAGCTCGAATCGAAGCGGCAGTTCCTGCGCTCCGGGCTCGACACGCCGCCGTACCAGGTCCTCAGCCGCGCCGACGGCCCCGTCGACCTCGACCGCTGCGCCCGCTCGCTCGGGTTCCCCGTCGTCATCAAGCCCCGCGCCGAGGGGTCCAGCGTCGGCGTCACCGTCCACCGCGACCGCTCGCGCCTCTCCGAGGGGCTCGAGCGGGCCACGCGCGCGGGCCGCACCGCCCTCATGGAAAAATTCATCGAGGGACGCGAGATGACGGTCGGCATCCTCGACGACCGCCCGCTTCCGGTCATCGAGCTCCGCAACGGCCGCGAGCTTTTCGACTACGACGCGAAGTACGTGGACGGCG
>DASXTT010000236.1:0-2300 GCA_036505255.1 Planctomycetota bacterium
TGAACTCCTTCGTCATCATCATCTTCCTCATTTTCCCCGGCCAGGCGCCCGAGACGACGCTTGAAAAACTCGAGAAGGAAGTCGTCACGGTCGTCGAGCGCACGCGCCCCTCGGTCGTCCAGGTCCAGGCCCGGGTCGACAAGGAAGTCCAGCCCCGCGTCATCCTCTCCCGGATCGTCTACCTGTCGGGCATCGTCGTCTCGGCCGACGGCGGCATCCTCACTGACCTCGGAGCGGTGGAGCAGGCCCGCGAGCTGCGGGTGACGCTCCCCGACGGGCGCCAGCTCCCCGCCGAGTTCCGGGGGGGCGACCGGCGCACCGCGGTGGCCTTCCTGCGGGTGAAGGCCGAGGGCCTGCGCCCGGTGGAATTCGCCGACGACGCGTCGATCCGCCAGGGAATGCTGGCGATCGCGCTGGCCAATCCCGCGGGGCTCAAAGGCTCCTGCTCGGTCGGCTTCGTGAGCGGCCTGAACCGCACCGTCTCGGTGCAGGGGACGCAATTCGACGATCTGATCCAGACGACGGCGCTGCTCCAGCCGGGGGACGCGGGCGGCCTGCTCGCCAACTCCCGCGGGCTGGTCGTCGGCATGGTGCACTCGCGGTACGTCACGGACGGCTTCGACTTCGGGCCCGGCGGATTCCTCCGGGTCCTGCCGGGTGAAGGGCTCGACTTCCTTCCGGCCGGCGGGCAGTCCGTGGGCTTCGCGACTCCCGCGCCGACGCTCCGCTTCGTCGCGGAACGGCTCATGAAGAGCGGCAAGGTCGTGCGGGGCTGGGTGGGGATCGCCGTCCGGCCGCTGGACGCCGCGAGCCGGGCCCGGGCGAAGGTCGCGGAAGGCCGGGGCGCCCTGGTCTCCAACCTCGAGGATCGCGGTCCCGCCGCGCGCGCGGGACTTCGTCGCGGAGACATCCTCGTCGACTTTGACGGAGAGCCCGTCTCCGACCTCTCCGCGCTCCGCCGGCGGGTGGTCGAAGCCCCGGCGCCCAAGGTGGTGCGTGTCCGCGCCTGGCGGGCGGGCGTGACCGTCGAGCTGGACCTCACGATCGAGGAGGAGCGCCAGCCGTGAACCGCGGCCTCTCCACGCTGGCCCTCGTGGCGCTCCTGGGCGCCGGAATCGCGGCCGGCGTGGGGCTGGCGGCGCGTCTTGACGGCGGCGCGGGGTCCGATCCGCGGAGCCTGGACGCGGCCCTAACGCTCCAGTCGACCTTCAATCGCGCGGCGGCCGTCGCCACCCAGGCGGTGGTGCACATCACGACGAGCGAGGATTCCAATTTCAACGGCAATGTCGGCTCCGGCGACAATGTCGGCTCCGGCGTGATCGTGACCCGGGAGGGCCACCTCGTCACGAACTACCACGTCATCCGGGGCGCCCGCGGTTGCCGGGTCCGTTTCGTCGACGGGTCCGAGTACACCGGCGTCGTCGTGGGGATGGATCTCGAGAGCGATCTGGCGGTGGTGAAGATCGACGCCGGGGGCAAGGAGCTGACGCCGATCGTCTTCGCCGATTCCGACCGGGCGCGGGTGGGGGATGTCGTCTTCGCGATCGGAAGTCCGTTCGGCTACACGCACACGGTCACGTCGGGGATCGTGAGCGCGAAGCACCGGCGGCTGGAATTCGGCAAGCCGTACGAGGACTACCTCCAGACCGACGCGGCGATCAATCCGGGCAATTCAGGCGGGGCGCTCGTGAATCTGAAGGGCGAGCTCGTCGGGCTGAACACGGCGATCGTCTCGCGGAACCGCGCGAGCGACGGGGTCGGGCTGGCCATCGCTTCGAACCTCGTGAAGTGGGTGCAGGAGCGGCTGATCCGGGACGGGGTGGTCCGCCGGGGCTACCTCGGGATCACTCCCATGGATCTCGACCTCAAGTCGCTGGAGCACAACGGTCTGGGGAGCGATCCCGTCCTGGGGGGCGCGCGGACGCCGGAGGAGCTGGCGCGGAAGCTGAAGCTTCGCGACACCTCGGGCGTGCTCATCGTGGGGGTGAAGCCGGCCTCTCCGGCGGCGAGGGTCGGCCTGCGTCCCTATGACGTGATCGTCGAGTTCGACGGCCGTCCGGTGCGGAACCGCCACGAGTTCTTCTTCCAGGTGGCGGAGGTCGCTCCCGGGCGGACGATCCGCCTGAAGTACCGGCGCGAGGGGAAGCTCATCGAAGCCGAGGTGGTTCTTGCCGAGCGGGTTCCCGACCTGCGGCCCGACCCGTTCCCGCCGGAAACGCCCAAGTAGAAGTACCTGGGTATTTTTACTTAGGTATTTTATCCGACCTGCGATTCGACGAGACTTCGATACCCCGCCATCA
>DASXTT010000237.1:0-18990 GCA_036505255.1 Planctomycetota bacterium
CCGCCGCCGCGGATGATCCGGTCGGGCTTGAAAGTCCGGGGGCGGATGACGACATCGCGATCGCCGTGGATGAATTTCGCCGGACAGGGTACCGGGGCCCCCTTCCAGCCGACGGCCATTTTCGCCTGCGCCCGGACGAGGTCGATCGAGGCATCCATCAGCATTCGAACGGAGAGCTTGTGCCAGCGCTCGGAGAGGGGCCCCAGGAAACCGAGATCGATGACCGCGCGTCCGTGCGCGGCGCGGATCGATGAGATGCCCCTTGCCATCGATTCACTGAATCGCAGAACGCCGGGAATGTCGCGGTTCGCGCGGGCCGTCGCGATCCCGATGACGACCCGCGCCCCCACCGCCGCGGCCATCGCTTGAGCCAGCATACCGCCGAACGAAACTCCGCCGATGGCGTCACACGGGCCAATCTTGTCCGCCATCCTGGAGGCGTACGATTCGAGCGTGTCCTCCTGACGTGGGTCGATCCACTTCGGGACCGAGAAGGGTGTGAGGAGGGCGCGTTGGGGTTCGAAGAGTCGTTCGTCCACGCCGATGCCCGGGATGAGGACGAGCTTGATGGCCTGAGGGCGCATTACGCATCACGCATTACGCATTACGGAATTCATGACGGATGCGCCCGTGATGCGTGATGCGTCATGCGTGATGCGGCCCATGGGCCCGAGGATCATTTCTTCGACGTAGTTCTCAGGCTGTCCGCGAATTGCCGCCACTTCGCGACCTCCATCCCCCGCTTCTCCCCCGTGACGGACCCGAGGATGTTCGCGATGATGGCCATCGCGTCCCGGAAGTGAATCTCCTCCTGGATGGATCCGCCCTCCTTGGCCTTCTTCCAGTTTTTCTGGGCCTTCTCCATGGCGGAAACGAGCATCTCGATCCCCTGCGGCCTCTGCTCGTCGGTGAGGATCATCGCGCAGATGAAGACCTCGTTCACGCTCCCCGCGTCCATCGCCTTGCCGAGCTTCCCGAGCGGATCCTCCGCGAGGTGGAGGTGCTTCCCCGGGACGAGGCGGACCGTGACGGGTTCGAAGAAGATCCGCTTCTGCGCCTCGGCGCCGAGCCCCCGGTCGATCTTCACCACGGGCAGCCACGCCCCCACCGTGTAGAGCCGCAGGTAGTCCTGGTCGTCGGAGAACTCGAGGCTCGTGTCGAGCGTGATCGTCTTCTCCCACTGGGCTCCCATCGCGATCGGGATCTCCCGGTCCATCGGGAACTCCTCGGTGCGGTTGGCGCGGGTGACCGACCCGTTGGGGTCGAGCCGCTCCACGGTGATCTCCACGATCACCATGGGCTGGGCGATCTCCTTGTCGTAATGGATCGTGATCCCGCCCTTCCAGGCGTTCTCCATCCGGAGGAGGATGTCGATCTTGGAGCCGGCCGCCGGGGCGCCGCGCGGGGGGACGACCCGCGTGCGGACCATCGAGGTCTGCGTGATCATGTTGTCGCAGACCCGCCGCATCGTGTGCAGTTCCGCGACGTACTTGCACTTCGGCTCCAGCACGAGGAGCGCCTGGACCATGTCGTACGCCTTCTGGTACTGGCGCTCCTTGAAGCGGGACCGCACGTCGGCCATCTTCGAGCGGAGGTACGCGTCGATCGCCGAGCCGTCCGCGCGCCCGATCCGCCGCAGGAATTCCTCGTCGGAGAGCATCGGCCCGGGAATCTCGGACGCGGGCGGATTCTTCCCCAGCTCGATCTCCCGGACGATCTTGTAGATCTCGAGCGCCCCCTTCGCGCGGAGCAGGTCCTCGAGCCGCGGGACCGCCTCGCGCCCCAGGGAGATGAGCTCCTTGCGCCCCAGGTCGCGCATCTCGGGGTCGGGGTCGGAGAGCCACTCGATCGCCCGCCGGATCTGCTGGGCGCGCTCGTCCGGGACCGGATCCTGGAATGCGAGCGCCGCGACGGCGGCGACGAGGGCGGCCTTCAAAAGCATCATTAATTGGACGTACCCCTGTAGCAAATCACTCCACAGGAATCGCTACGCGATTCCTAATCAGGAATTCCGAATCCGCCGAAGGCGGTTCGGAATTCCTTATTCCACGGTCACGCTCTTCGCGAGGTTGCGGGGCTTGTCCACGTCGCGCCCCAGCCGGACCGCCGTGTGGTAGGCGAGGAGCTGGAGCGGCACGACCGCGACGATGGGGGAGAACATCTCCTCGACCTTGGGGATCGACAGGATCTCCTCCGAGAAGGCGGCGAGCTCGTTCTCCCCGGCCGTGGCGACGGTGACGACGCGTCCGCCGCGGCTGCGGATCTGCTGGATGTTGGAGACCATCTTGGTGTAGACCCGGTCGCGCGGCGCGATGGCGACCGTGGTCAGGTGCTCGTCCACGATCGCGAGCGGCCCGTGCTTCATCTCCCCCGCTCCGTAGCCCTCGGCGTGGAGGTAGGAAAGCTCCTTCATCTTGAGGGCGCCCTCGAAGGCCGTCGCCAGGTTGTACCTCCGGCCGATGTACATGTAGTCCTTGCACTCGACGAGCCGGTCGGCGACGGCCTTGACCTCGTCCGCGCGGTCGAGGACGTTCTGGATCGCCGCCGGCACCCGGCGGGCGCTCCGCAGAAGCGCTTTCGCCCGCGCCGGCGGCAGGGTTCCGCGCGCGCGGCCCATCTGGATCGCCCACAGCAGGCCGCAGAGGATCTGCGAGGTGTAGGTCTTCGTCGCGGCGACGCCGATCTCGAGGCCCGCCCGCATATAGATCACGTTCTGCGCGTCGCGTGAGATCGAGCTTCCCTTCACGTTCGTGATGGCGAGCGTCTTCGCCCCCGCCTTGTCGGCCTGCCGGAGCGCGGCGAGAGTGTCGGCCGTCTCGCCGGACTGGGAGAAGGCCACGAGAAGGGTGTCTTTGTCGAAAGGATAATCGCCGTACCGCATTTCGGAGGCGAGGCCGATGTCCACGGGGAGCCGCGCGAGCTCCTCGAGCGCCGATTTCATGACGAGTCCCGCGTGCCACGAGGAGCCGCAGGCCGAGATCGCGATCCGCTTCGCCTTCTTCAGGGCGGGCGAGAGGCCGTCGAATTCGACGGTCCCGGATTTCGGATCGACGCGTCCCTGGATCTCGGCGTCCGCCGTCCGCGCCTGCTCGAAGATTTCCTTGAGGTAGAAGTGCGGATAGCCGTGCTTGTCGGCGTCGTCGAGTCCCCACGTGACCGAGACCACCTTGAGGTCGACGGGCTTGCCTTCGAGATCGACCGCGGTGACCTTGGCCTGCCCGCTCGGCATGCGGCGGACCATCACGACCTGGCCCTCGCCGAGCGGCGCGACGGTCCGCGTGTGGGGCAGGAGCGCGGCGATGTCCGAGGCGATGATCGTGTCGGAGTGGTCGAGCCCGACGACGAGGGGCGCGTTCAGGCGCGCGCCGACGAGGAGGTCGGGGTGGTCGGCGAACGCCACGACGAGGGCATAGCTTCCGTGGAGCTCGCGCGCCGCCTTCAGGACCGCCTGGAGCGGGTCGCCCCGGTACTTGTCCTCGATGAGGTGGACGACGATCTCGGTGTCGGTCTCGCTCTTGATGTCGTGCCCTTTGAGGCGCTTCTTGAGGTCGGCGTAGTTCTCGATGATGCCGTTGTGAACGAGGGTGATGCGCCGGTCACAGGAGAAGTGCGGGTGGGCGTTGAGTTCGTTGACCCCCCCGTGGGTGGCCCAGCGGGTGTGGCCGACGCCGAGGCGGCCCGCGATCGGGTGCTCCAGGAGGCGCTTTTCGAGGACCTCGAGCTTGCCCGGGCATTTCTCGGAGAGGAATTTCTTGCCGTCGAAGACGACGACGCCCGAGGAGTCGTAGCCGCGGTATTCGAGGCTGCGCAGGCCGTCGATGACGACGGGGAGCGCGTTGCCTTCGCCGACGTAGCCGATGATTCCACACATAGTAAGAGGGAGGAGACTATACCACCTCTATCGACCGAAAGCAGTCGCGAGTCGCG
The DNA here is from genome assembly GCA_036505255.1 of Planctomycetota bacterium. Classification (GTDB taxonomy): domain Bacteria; phylum Planctomycetota; class MHYJ01; order MHYJ01; family JACPRB01; genus DASRJF01. The sequence goes on from DASXTT010000237.1 coordinate 3,928, forward strand.
GGTCAAGAGTCGAGGGTCGAAAACAAGAAGTCGCGGGTCGACCGTCCCGAGTCGCGAGTCCGGCGCCTATTTGCCGCCGAGGGCTTTCATCGCGGCGGCCGCGTCGGCAACGTGAAGGACCACGACGCCGCTGCCTTTGCCGGTCGTCGAGGCGTACACATGTTCGATGTTGATGCCGGCTCCCGCCAGGCGCGCCGAGATCTTCGCGCCGGCCCCCTGGCCCGAGGGCCCGGAAACCGTGACGACCGGCGCCTCCGCGAAGGAGAAGCCGCCCGCCGCGAGCGCCTTGCGCGCCTTCCCCTCGTTGTCCGCCACGATGAGGACCTTCGCCGTTTCGCCCTCGCCCCAGCCGCAGACGCCGAGCGCGTTGACCTTGCCCTTCGCGAGCGCGTCGAACACCTTGCCGAGCTCCCCGGGCCGATGCGGGACGCTCACCGTGAACTCCGTCCGTTGCTTCGCCGCCATACGCCCTCCCACGTTGACTCTCGGGGGATTATAGTCACCCTTGAGGGCGTGATGAATCATGACCGCAATTCTCCTCCTCGGCCTCTTTCAGGCGGGACCCCCCGCCTCGGAATCCTCGTGGTTTCCGGAGGGCCTCCTCTATCGCCACCCCATCGCCGACCCCCGGGGACCGGTGACGGGCGTCCGGCTCCAGTTCCCCATTGAAAAGGCGGACGATTTCAAGATCGAGAACGTGCTCGCGACGCACCTCGCGGTCTTCCGGTTCGGGGATCGCGGGATCGGCCTCGAGCTCGAGGCCGAGGGCGCGGCGTTCGGGCGGTTCGACTTCAACGAGAACTGGGACATGGACGGGGTCGATTTCCGCTTCGGATTCCCGATCGTCTACCGCGCGGGCACGGCGGCACTCAAGCTCCACCCGTGGCACATCACGTCGCACCTGGGCGACGAGTTCATCGAGCGCACCGGCCGGAAGAGGATTTCGTACGCCCGCAACGAGATCGCGCTCGGGATCTCGTGGGAGGTGTCCCCGCAGTGGCGGGTGTACGTCGAAGGAGGTTACGCGGTCGCGCGCGACGACCTCAACGAACCGTGGCGCGTGATGGCGGGGGTCGAGACGGTCGGGCGCCACCTCGGGCCCTCGTGGCCCGAGACCTTCGCGGCCCTCAACCTGACGGCGCACGAGGAGACGGATTGGGGGGTCCAGCTCAACGTCGAGGCGGGCGTGTGGCTCCGGCCCGAGGGCTCCCACCGGGGCATCCGGATCGGGATCGGCTACTTCCGCGGCCCGTCACCGCTGACGCAGTTCTTCAACGAGAACGAGGAGTACTGGACGTTCGGGTTCAGCCTGCCGTTCTAAGCGATTGTGGATTGCGGATTGTGGATTGCAGGTGGCCGCCCCTCACTTCTTCCGGCGATGCTCGTGCTTGTGCTTCAGGAATTCCCGCAGGGCCGCGCGTTCCTGATCGTTGAGTTTGCCGTCGCCGTCCTTGTCGAACCTCTTCAGGATCTTCCTTCTCAATTCTCTCTTCCCGGCTCGGCCCTCTTTTCCGCCCTCCTGGTGCTTGGACCGGCGGAACTCCCTGAGGGCCGCCCGTTCCTGCTTGTCGAGCTTCCCGTCGCCGTTCTTGTCGAACTTCCTGAGGATGGCTTCCCTCTTCTTCCCGTGCTTTTTCGCTCCGTCCTGCGCGGAGGCGGCGGCGGGCAGGCAGGCCAGCACCCCGAGCGACACCAGGACCGACATCAGCTTCATCATCTCGCGACTCCTTGAAACGACGCGACCACCGACTCCGAGAATAAAACCCAGGAACCGCGGACGAAGTTGCGGAGAATCCGTCTCGGAGGCGAACGGATGGGCTGATATCACAATGATATCATTTCGATATCAGAATGATATCACCGATCAGGGGGAGTTCCAGAGCTTCAAGAGCTTCAGCGCGATAAGGGGCCAGGTTCGATCACCGCTTTGCAGCTGTGAAACTGTGGAGCTTTGAAGCCTCGGCTTTATACGACCACATCGGGCGGCGGCGGCGGGGCGGCCCCGGCCGCGCGCACCGGTCGTTTCAGGTGCTTCTTGGGCGGCGGCGGAGGCTCGGACAGCCCGCCCCCGATCGAAGCGGAAATCCAAGCGGCGGCGCCCGCGGAGGGCAGCGCGAGCAGCCCGTACCATACCGCGCAGAACTTCACGACGAGCAGAATCAGCGGGCCGAACATTTCCTGTCCGGACCCACCCAGGAAGCGGGTGGTGAGCAGTCCGATGGCCAGGAGGACCACGGGCACCACCGCGAAAAACGTGCGCCCGATCCAAGTGATGACCTGGGTCGTCGATCTGGGCTGGGCGAATCCCCGGAAACTCACGATTCCGGCAATTCCATAGGCAAGGTACGCGCCGAATCCGAGCACAAATGGCCATCCTTGCGGCCAGAAATGCTCTTCGAACATCTCCGCGATGATCGGCGAATTACCCGCGAGCGGAGTCAGCAGGAACGCCACCGTGAGGATCCCGCAGAGGCCGGCGATCCGCCTCGGCGCACGATGGACCGGGAAGCTCTTCCGCACCCGATTGCCCACCGCGATTCCGCACACGGACAGGAGGGCGATCCCGCCCAGAATGCCGGAGGTCAGGCCGGGAACAGTAGACCAGAGAATCAGGCTCAACTGGCCCATGACCGAGAGAACGATCTGGAGCACGAGCGTCACGCCGCCCACGATCGCCATGATGCGGGGCACGATCCGGATCGGCGCCAGAATCGCCGCCGCGAGCACGGTCACCGCGGCCAAGGCGACCTGGACGGAGGCCAGCAAGTCGAGGATCGGGAGCCCCGGCATCCAGTCCCAGGGCCAGAAGTACTCCGGCAGGCCGAAAGCCGAGGCCGTGATGAGGGGCATCAGGAACCCGACGAGGATCATGGTCCCGCAGGCGATCGCCCAGGACTTCGCCCACCGCAGCTCCCGCGCCGGGTCGAACGACGAAGCCACGGGGCTTGAGATGCGCGCCGGAGCGGGAGCGCAGGCGGCGCACGGGGCCGGTACGGAGGGGAGGACGGCGCCGCAGGTCGGGCACGTCCGGTCGACGGGCGGAGGAGATTGGCAGTGCGGGCAGGCGGGCAGATTCGCGGAGTATCGTCCCCCGCAATTCCGACACCCTATCAGCATCATGTCGGCCCGGCAGGTTTAGGGTCTATTCTACCCTCGCGATGGTATCACCGATCAGGGCCAGCTTCCGTGCGGTCAGGGATTTGGTTGGATCACCGCTGTGAAACCTTGAACCTCTGCAGCTGGCAAAAGAAATGACCCCCGGGGATGCCGGGGGTCATGGTAGATCGATGGAAGTTACGCCGTGGGCGCCGCTGGCGGCGGCTTGCCCTCCGTAGCACCGCCGGCAGGCGGCGCAGAGGAGGGAGCGGCCGCCGTCGCCGTGGGCGGGATCGCGGAAGGAGGCGCCGCCGGAACGGCGGGCGCGGGAACTTCCTTCCCCTTCTCCAGCACCTTCACGAGCGACAGCCCGATCTTCCCCTCGTTCGGCTCCAGCTTCACGACCTTCACCTCGATGATGTCGCCGGCCCCGAGGCCCGCCTGCTCCGTCTCCTTGTCGACCTTGGAGATGTGCAGCAGCCCCTCGAGGTCCTTCTCGAGCTCGACGAAGGCGCCGAAGCTCACGAGCTTGGTGATCTTCCCCTTCACCGTGTTTCCCGTACGGTACTTCTCGGGGATCGACGTCTCCCACGGGTTGGGGGTCAGCTGTTTCAGGCCGAGCGCGATCCGCTTCTTGTCCTTGTCCACCGACAGGATCACGACCTCGACGTCCTCGCCCTTCTTCACCACCTCGTTCGGGTGGACCACCTTCTTCGTCCACGACATGTCGTTGATGTGGAGCAGGCCGTCCACGCCGTCCTCGAGCTCCACGAACGCGCCGTAGCTCGTCGTGTTGCGCACCTTGCCGAGGACGCGCTGGTAGGACTTGTACTTCTCCTCGACCTGGTCCCACGGGTTCGCCTCGGTCTGTTTCAGGCCGAGCGACAGCTCCTGCTTGTCGATGTCCACCCCGAGCACCGCGACCTCCACCGTCTCCCCCACCTGCAGGATCTCGCTCGGGTGGTTGATCCGCTTCGTCCACGACATCTCGCTGATGTGGACGAGCCCCTCGATGCCGGGCTCCAGCTCGACGAACGCGCCGTACGGCATCAGGTTGACCACCCTGCCCTTCACGCGCTGGCCGACGGTGAACCGCGACGCGATCCCCTCCCACGGGTTCTTCTGGAGCTGCTTGTAGCCGAGCGCGATCCGCTCGCTCGCGGGGTCGACCTTCAGGATCTTGACCTTCACCTTCTGATCGAGCTTCACGACCTCGGACGGATGGTTCACGCGGCCCCACGAGAGGTCCGTGATGTGGAGCAGGCCGTCGATGCCGCCGAGGTCGATGAACGCGCCGAAGTCCGCGATGTTCTTCACCTGGCCGTCGACGATGTCGCCTTCCTTGAGCTCCTGCAGGAGCTTCGTCTTCGCCTCGGCGCGCTGCTCCTCGAGGAGCCGCCGCCGCGAGACGATGATGTTCATCCGCTTGTCGTCGATCTTGAGGATCTTGCACTCGACAGTCTTGCCCAGGAACTCGCCGATGTCCTCGACGCGGCGGACGTCCACCTGCGACGCGGGGAGGAAGACCGGGACGCCGACGTCCACGAGCAGGCCGCCCTTGATCTTGCGGATCACGCGGCCGCTGATGACGTCCCCCTCCTTGTTGTTCGTGATGATCCGCTCCCAGCCGCGGATCTTGTCCGCCTTCTGCTTCGAGAGGAGGATCACCCCCGACTCGTCCTCGATCGTTTCGAGGAAGACCTCGATCTCGCGGCCCGGCTCGATCGCGTCGCCCGGGAGGAAGTCGGTGCGGGGGACGGCTCCCTCGGACTTGTAGCCGATGTCGACGAGGACGTCGTCCCCGACGATGTTCAGGACCTTCCCCTTGATGATCGTGTCGACGGTGAAGTTCTTGACCGAGTCCTCGTAGTGCTTGGCGATGCTCGGCTGGTCGTGCTCGGCGAAGACCTGCTTCGCCAGTTCCTGGGCCTGGTCGTCGGGGAGCCCCAGCTCCCGGACCAGCTTGCGGTTCGACATGTCTCTTATTCTCCATTCCCAGCGCCGTGCCGGGCTTCTTTCCTGATCTCTTCGAACGCCGACCGGAGGCGCCCGGCGAAATCCTCGTCGGAGCCTTCGATCGGCACGGGCTTCCCGAACCGGATCCAGACCTGGCCGCCGACGCGGGGAAGCATCCGCCCCTTCGGCCACACGCGGAACGCGCCGTCGACCAGGACCGGAACCACGGGGACGCCGGCGCGTTCGGCGATCATGCGGATCCCCCCCTTCAGGGGGCCGATCCGGCCGTCCCTCGACCTGGTGCCCTCCGGAAACAGCAGGAGGGCGGAGCCGCTCCTCAGCCGGTCGATGGCGCTTTTCACCCCCCTTACGTCGCCCGTGTTCCGTTCGATCGGGAAAGCGTTGCAGGCGACGATTATCCGGCCCAGGAGCGGGATCTCAAAGAGCGACCGCCGCGCCATGAAACTCGTCTCGCGCGGCAGGCTGGCCGCCACGAAGGGCGGGTCCAGGTAGCTCTGGTGGTTCGAGGCGATGATCACCCCGCCCCGCCGAGGCACCCGGCCCTGGCCGACCGTCCGCAGGCCCCACAGGGCCGCGCCGACGACCCGGACCAGGCACAGCGTCGTCCACCACCACCCTCTCATGAGAAGCCCCGCGACGACCGCATCAAGCCCCTCCTGAGACGGGGCAGGAGTGTACCGGGTGAAGGAAGGGAGTTCAAGACGCTTTCGCCCGGAAGTCGCGGGTCGAGAGTCGAGAGTCAGGAGTCGAAGACAAGAAGTCACGAGTCGACGGTCACGAGTCGCGCGCAACCCAGAGTCACTTTCCGCCTTGCGCCCGCTGCAGCACTTCAAGCATGTAGTCGATTGAAGGACCTTTCCATCTCCCGGACTGCTTGAAATCCGCCAGGATCTCGTGAGCCCCCCGAAGGCCCGCCCAATTTCGAAGGCAGGATTCATGGAACTGCAGCAGGTTGAGACGAAAGGCCGGTTCTTTTTCATCGTCACTGAAGTAGTCAAAAATTAAGTAATTGTCCGGGCTGTCCGGCACTTTCCCGCACTGCAGGCAGCTTCTCTTCTTAAATGCCGCGGTGTGGGCATCCCACCTCGCTTGGACTCGGCGCGCCAGGGGATCGGCCTGGAAGCACTTCTCGTGAAAACACGCGTCGCTGAACTTTAAGAGCGGGTCCAGCTCGTTTCCTACGAATGGCCCGAAACATACGACGGAGTGTTCATTTCCTATGATTTCCCGGCAAAGCCCGCACTGTGTTTTTCCTCGAAACAAGATGGCCATGGCTCGCTCCAGTCTCGTCGTGCCCGTTCAGGACAATCTCCGACCCGCGACCGTCGACGCGTGACCCGCGACTCTTCGGACTTCGACTCTCGACTCTCGACCCTTGACCCGCGACTCCGCTAGGAAAGCCGACGGAGCACATTTCGTATCACGCATCACGCATTACGGAACTGTCCCCAAGACCTACCCCGTGATGCGTAATGCGTAATTCGTGATGCGCCTCCCATGACTCAGAACGGAAATCCTATCGATATGTGAAATACGACGGGCTCTTCCCCCTCTTCTCTCGATGGATTCCACGCCACGTCCAGCGCGAGCGCCCCCGCCGGAGTGTAGTACCGGAGCCCCGCCCCCGCCGACCACCGCGTGTCGTCGAAGGCCGCGTCCTTCGTGTCGAGCCACACGCCGCCCCGGTCCGTGAAGAGCGCCCCGTGGAACTCCTGCCAGATCCGGAAGCGCAACTCGGCCTGGACCGCGAAGAACGCGTCGCCCCCGGTCGGCTCCCCGTCGATCGACTCCCCGATCGTGCCGTACTTGAACCCGCGCACCGTGTTCGTCCCGCCCGCGAAAAACCTCAGGGAGATGGGGATCTCCTCCGTCCCCGCCAGCGGCCGGATCACGCCGCCCTGCACCGAGACCGCGAAAACCAGGTCCGCAGGCAGCGGCACGTAGAAGTCGCCGCGCCCCGAGGCCTTCATGAACTCGATGTCGGTGGCGAACGAGGCGGGCGCCCACTCGACCGAGCCCGTCACCCGCACGCCCTTCGTGGGAAGCAGCGCGCTGTCCCGGAAATCGAGCGACGTCGCCAGGAAGAGCGCGTTGTACTCGAAGTCGAGCAGGTCCCCGGCCGGGACCCCGGGATCGACGTTGTCGGTCCGGATCGCCGCGTACCGCGCGCCGAGGGTCACCGAGTGCTTGTCCGTGAACGGATAGAGCACCGACGGCACGAATCCGTACGACACGACGTCGAAGCTCGGAAGCTCCTGCTCCTCGTAGTAGAGCGACAGGCCCGGGCGGAAATCGGTGCCCAGGAACCACGGGAAGGCGACCTCGAAGTTGGCCCGGCCGCCGGTCCGGCTCACCGTCCCGCCGAGGCGGACCAGCTCCCCGCCCCCGAACAGGTTCACGTACGCGACGTCCGCGCCGACGCGCGGGCCGTCGAGCGACCCCGTGCCGGCCCGGACCGAGACTTCCCCCGGCTTGATCTCCTCGACGAAGATGGTGACCGGAAACTGGTCGGTCCCCTCCTGGATCTCCCCGGGAGTGATCCGCACCTGCCGGAAGAGTCCCGTCCTCAGGAGCCGCTTTTCCCCCTCCCGCGCCTCCGAAGCGCGGTACGGGCGGCCGGGGACCAGCGCGGAGCGGCTCAGGATGAACGAGGTCCGCGTCAGTTCGTTCCCCGTCACCTCGATCGTTCCCACCTTTCCCCCCTTCCCCGGGCGGACGTCGAGGTCGATTTCCACCTTGCACGTTTCGCGGTCGATCTTGGGAGTCGCCACTACGAAGGGATGCGGATACCCCTGCTCCCGGAGGTGATCGAGAATCGCCGCCTCGAGCTCGGCGGGGGCCGTGGGATCGAACGGCAAGCCGACCATCTCCGCGAACCGGCTCTCGAACCCGGGGGGCGCGGGCCCGACGGCGGCAATCACGAAGGGGCGCCCCTCCGTGATCCTGTAGGTGATATCCATCTTCTCCTCGGCGGCGTTGTAGATCTGCGCGGGCGACGCGACCGCGGCCTCGATGTAGCCCTTCGCGCCGTACGCCACCAGGATCGTCTCCACGTGCAGGGCGAGGAGCTTCTTGGAATAGAGCAGGCGGCGGCCCGACGCGGTCCCTTCCAGAAGGTCCCGGAGCTCCCGCCGGGAGAAGGCCGTGTTCCCCTGGAATCGGAGCGACCCGAGCTTCACCAGGTTGCCTTCGATGATCGTGAAGACGAGCTGCCGCTCCCGCCGTTCCGCCGTGACCGACACGAAGTGGTAGCCGCGCGACCGGTAATGCTGGGTCAGCCGGAAGACAGCGTCGTCGAGCGCGGCGGGCCGGGGCTCGCGACGATACCGCTCGAGGTCGCGGTCGACCGCCATCCGCAGTTCGGTTTCGGGGAATGCTTTCCGACCCTCGAAGACGATCTCCAGCGACGAGGGTTCCTGAAATCCGAAGGCAAGAACCAGGAATGCGAGCGAGAGCATGCTTGTCTAGGAGACGCTGCCGGCTTCCAGCTGCCGGCTCCCTGCCGGAAGCGGGAAGCAGGAAGCGGGAAGCTCCGATGGCAATCGGATCACCGGAAGCGAAGCCTTAGCTTCAGGTCCCCGCTCAGGTTCGCCTCTCGGTCGGACTCCGCCACGATGGAGAAGTACTCGTTGAGGAGGTACTCGGTGCGGACCGTGGTGCCGCGGGAGGTCCCGCGGGTGGGCAGCTCCCACGGGGCCACGGGCCGCTGGGTCTGGGAATCGCCCCCGATGTCGATCCCGATCCGTCCGATGATCCGGTCCGGCGCGTCGGCGTCGGGCCACGTGTCGGAATAGATATCGATCACTTTTCCCACCAGCCTCCCCACCGCGTCGGCGCCCTCGAGCTGGCCCGGGGCGTGGCCGAAGGCGAGGATCGCGAGGAGCTCCTCCTCGCTCCGGGGCGGATTCGACTGGAGCCGCAGCGAGGGCTGGGCCATCGATCCCGTCATCGTCACGAGGATCTCGCGGTCGAACCGGCCCACGCTCCCCTCGAAGTGGATCGTCGGTTCGCGCCCCGCCTCGGCCGGGAGGTCCGCCTCGCCCCGGAGGATCTTCAGGAAGAGCCCCGTGGTGAGCCGGACCTGTCCCTTGGTCGCCCGGACATGGCCGCTCGCGGCCGGCCGCGACGCGCGGCCCGTGAGGTGAAGCCGCCCCTCGACGAGCACCCCGATCGTGCTGTTCTCGATCCGGCACTCGCCCGCCGTGACGACCTCCAGGTCGAGCGTGACCCGTTCGAGGTCGCGAAGACCCGGAATGCGGAACCCGCCGCCCTCCGCGGGCAGGAGTCTCAGGCCGAGCGGCGCCGGGGCGTCGCGCCTCCGGTCCCGCCCCGCCGTGGCCGGCGCGAATTCCGTGTAATAGAGAGCCAGCGGAACCTCGACGCGCCCCTCGATCTTCACTTCCGGCCCCTCCGTCACCGTGATGTGCACGTCGGGATTGACGCGGATCCGGGCGAGGTCGTCCGTCACGACGAGCAGGTCGGTCCCCTTCAGGTCGAGGAGAAGCGGCGTGCCGGCCTGGGTGAGGTCGACGCCGCCTGTCGCGTGGATCGGCCCGCCGCCCAGCACCCCCTCGAGGCGCGTGATCCGGAGCGCCTTCGCGTCGAGGTCGGCCTCGACCACGTAGTTCGTCAGCTCTCCCACGGGATCGGGGAAGGCGTAGCGTTCGCCCTCGAACCGCGCCGTGACCTTCCACGCTTCGCTCTCGAATCCGCCCTTGATCTCCACGCGTCCCGTGGGAATCCAGGGCCGGATCTCCGGGGGGAGCCGCTTGAGGAGCGCCTCGACGTTGGCCACCTCGACGGTCGCGGTCGGCGGGCCAGGCTTCGCCCACGGGAAGGGGATGCGAGCTTCGAGCGTCAGCGGGCCCACGGGCGTCTGCTGGGTCGTGCGCGGGAGGACGAGCACGCCCTCCTCCGCCCTCAGCGGGAAGACGATCCGCTCGGTGCGCTCCCCCTCGACCTTCAGGCCGAGCAGCTCCAGCTTTCCGTCCACCTTCGGCGATTCCGGCGTGCCCTCGAGCGCCACGTCGAGCGCGACCTCGCCGTCGATCGGGAGGCCCGCGATGAGGCTCTTCGCGAGGGGCGAGTCGAGCCGCCGGAGCCGCGCCGAGAGCCGCACGTCCAGCTCCGTTTTCCACTCCCCCTCGAACGCCAGGTGGTCGCCGTCCTCGAGTCCCCAGCGGAGTTCGAGCCGCGACCCTTCCCTCCCCCACTTCGCCGACATGACCAGGCCCGCGTCGCCCTCCTCGATGAGCGAGAGCCGCCCGGGATCGAGTTCCGCCTCGATCTTTCCGAACGCGATCGACGCGTCCTTCGTCACCTCGATCGAGAAGGGCGCGAGAACGATCCGCCAGGACCCGTACGAGATCTCGCCCTCCATCACGTGAAGCGTCCGGCCGTCCGGGAGGACGAGATCCGAATCGGAGACCCGAAGGCGCCCCGGGAAGCGGAAGTTGGAGATGTCGCGCGCCGTCTGGATCCACGCGTCCATGTCGACGGGCCCGGCGCTTGGAGGATTCATGACGAACCGCGCGCCCGCCATCCGGATGTCGAGCGAGCCCGCCCCGAAGAGGCCGTAGCCGATTTCGAAGTCGCGGATCGTGAAATCCCGGAAGGGACTGCCCGGCCGGGGCGCCAGCACGACGTCCCGCGCGGCGATCGAGGTCACGAGGCTTCCCCGGAGGTCGCGGAAGCGCACGTCGGCGTCGAAGAGCTCGGAGGCGATTTTCTTCAGCTCGCCGCGGACGCGCTCCTCCAGGATGCGCCACCGCATGAGCCAGACGACGGTCACCGCCGCGGCCACCAGGCTGGCGACGATCGCGAGCCGACGCCAGCCCGTCTTGGTGAGGCGAAACATGTGTAGGGTAGTTTACAGTTGGCGGTAGGCGGTCGGCCTTCGAACTGCAAACTGCCTACTTCTTGAGGTGACTTCGCAACTCCGCGACGACCTGGTCCACGGTCTTGTCCGAGGTGTCGACAACGATCGCCCCCTCCGGGACGCGGAGGGCACCCACCTTGCGCCGGTGGTCGCGCCCGTCCCGGTCGGCGATGCCCGCGGAAATCTCCTCGAGGGTGGCGGGCTCGCCCCGCTTCTTCAGCTCCTCGAGGCGCCGCCGGGCGCGCACGCCGATCGCGGCGTCGAGGTAGAACTTGAAGTCCGCATCCGGGAAGACGACCGTGCCCTGGTCGCGGCCCTCGGTGACGAGCCCGCCCTCATGGCCGAAGTCCCGCTGGAGGCGGACGAGCTCCTCGCGCACGGCGGGCGGATCGGCGAGGAAGACGGCGTTCTTGGTGACCCGCTCGGCCCGGATCTCGTCGGTGATGTCCCATCCGTCGAGAAGGACCCGGTCGCCCTGGATATCCAGGAGCGACCCCCGGATGAGCCGGACCAGCGCGGCGGGATCGCGGAGATCGACGCCCTTCTCGAGGGCGGCCCAGGTGAACGCCCGATACATGGAGCCCGTGTCGAGGAATTTGAGGCCGAGCTCCTTCGCGAGGCGCCGCGCGACGGTCGACTTTCCCGCCCCCGCGGGCCCGTCGATGGTGATGACGGGGAGACGGGTGACCATGGAGCCGCATTCTAGGAAGCGTATTCCGCGACGGCAATCTTGGGGTTCATGGGAGCGCATTACGCATTACGCATCACGCATCACGCATAACGGACTGGAGACGGAAGCTGAATAAGCCGCGCCAACCCATGCATCGGCCGGCAACGCCTCACGCGCTTCGTTCCCCGACCCATAATGCGTAATGCGTCATGCGTAATGCGGGATTCTAGATGCCCCTGCCGGCGAAGCCTCGCCCGCATTCGTCACCCGCCCCGTAATGCGTAATGCGTTATGCGTGATGCGGTTCCGTGGCTCCGAGGTTCCTCTTGACCGACCTACTTGTGGACGCTATCTCTATGCCTTCCCCAAGGAGGTCCCATGGTTTCAGAGTTCCGAAACGAACCCCTCCTCGACTTCAACAAGCCGGACACCCGACGGTCCATGGAGGCCGCCATCGCGGGGGTCCTGCGCGAAGCGAGCCGCGAAATCCCCGTCGTCATCGGAGGGGAGCGGATCAAAACGAAGCACAAGATCGCCTCGATCAACCCCTGCAACCCCGCGGAAACGCTCGCCACGGTTTACAGGGCCGACAAGGGCCTCGCTGAGAAAGCCCTGAAGGTCGCGACCCAGGCTTACGAGTCCTGGAAGAACATCCCGGCCGCCGACCGCGCCGCCGTCCTCTTCAAGTCGGCCGAGGGCATGCGCCGCCGCCGGTACGAGCTCGACGCCACCCTCGTCCTCGAGGTCTCGAAGTCCTGGCTCGAAGCCGACGCCGACACCTGCGAGGCGATCGACTTCCTCGAATTCTACGGCCGCGAAATGCTCCGCTACGGCGGCGAGCATCCCTTGGTCAAGATCCCGGGCGAGAAGAACCGCCTCGAGTACCTCCCGCTCGGGGCCGGCGTCGTCATCGCGCCCTGGAATTTCCCAAACGCGATCCTCACCGGCATGGTCTCCGCCGCGCTCGTCACGGGCAACACCGTCGTGATGAAGCCCGCGAGCGCCGCGCCGCTCATCGGCTTCAAGGTCTTCGAGGTCTTGAAGGCCTCTGGGGTGATCGACGGCGCCCTCAACTACGTCCCCGCCGCGGGCGCGGAGGTGGGCGACCTGCTCGTCGACTCCCCGCTCACCCGCTGGATCGCCTTCACCGGCTCGCGCGACGTCGGCGTGCGCATCTACGAGCGCGCCGCGAAGGTCCAGCCGGGCCAGAAATGGCTCAAGCGCGTCGTGGCGGAGATGGGCGGCAAGGACGCCATCGTCGTGGACGACGACGCGGACCTCGAGGATGCGGCCACGGGCGCGGTGCAGGCGGCCTACGGCTTCCAGGGCCAGAAGTGCTCCGCCTGCTCCCGGCTCATCGTCACGCCGAAGAACTACGACAAGGTCCTCGACCTCGTCGTGAAGAAGACGAAGGCGCTCAAGGTGGGCGACGTCCGCAATCCCGACAACACGGTCGGGGCCGTGGTCGACGAGAGCGCGTACAAGAAGATCCTCAACTACCTCGACATCGCGAAGCGCGAGGGCAAGGTCGTCGCGGGCGGCGGCGCGGCCAAGGAGGCCGGGCCGGGCTACTTCATCAAGCCGACCGTGGTCGCCAACGTTTCGGAGAAGGCGCGCATCGCCCGGGAGGAGATCTTCGGGCCGGTCCTCGCCGTCATCAAGGCGAAGGACTTCGACGACGCGCTCCGCATCGCGAACAACACGGACTACGGCCTCACCGGCGCCGTCTACAGCAACAAGAAGGACCGGATCGAGAAGGCCGAGCGCGAATTCCACGCCGGCAACCTGTACGTGAACCGCAAGTGCACCGGCGCCATGGTGGGCGTCCACCCCTTCGGCGGCTTCAACATGAGCGGGACCGACTCGAAGGCCGGCGGGCGCGACTACCTGCTCCTCTTCCTGCAGGCGAAGACGATCAGCGAGCGCGTGGCCCAGCCGGCTCCGCCCGCGCCGACGATGCCCCGCGGCATGATGAGGCGCATCCCCGCGAAAGCCGGCAAGAAGTAAGCTCCCGGCTCCCTGCTCCCGGCTTCCCGTCGGGCGTGGGACCAGAGGCTTTTCCGCCGGCAGCCGGAAGCCGGAAGCAGGAAGCTGGAAGCTGGTGCCGTAATGGCTCTCGTCATTCGCTCACGCCCGGTTGCCACGGCAATCGAGCTTCCCAAGAGTCCTGAGTCGTACTTCACCTCTATCGCCCGCCAGCCCTTCCCCTTCCTGCTCGATTGGACCGATCCATCGCGGCCCGATCGGGCCTGGACGCTCATGGGCTCGAACCCGTTCGGCGTGCTCGTCGCCAAGGGAGAGCGCGTCACCGAGTGGCGCGCGGACCGGTCCCGGACTCATGACGGAGATCCCTTCGCCGCGCTCGAGAAGGCGCTGAAAGAGCACGCGATGGAGTCCGCCGACGCGGGCGAGCTTCCCTTCGCGGGCGGCGCCGTCGGCTACTTCGGCTACGACTTGGGAGGACGCCTCGAGCGGCTCCCGCGGGCGGCGCGGGACGATCGCGGGCTCCCGGACTTGGTGCTCGCATTCCACGATCGGTTCCTGGCGCTCGATCGCACCTCGGGGAAGGCCCACCTCGTCGAGGTGTCCCCGCACCGCGCGGAGCGGGCGATCTCGCCCGAGGATTACGACCGCCATTTCGGCGCGCGGCCGCCGCTATCGCCGTGGACGGCGGAAAGGCCGGTCGTCTCGAATTTCACGCGCGCGGGGTACCTGGAGGCCGTGGCCCGGGCGCGCGAGTACATCGCCGCCGGCGACATCTACCAGGTCAACCTGTCGCAGAGGTTCCATACGCGGTGCGCGCTCGACCCGCTCGATATCTACACGCGGTTGCGGGCGTCGAGTCCCGCGCCCTACTCCGCCCTGCTCGGCATGGGCGCGCGGTCCGTGGTCAGCTCCTCGCCCGAGCTCTTCCTCCACTCGGACGGCCGGCGGGTCGTGACGCGTCCCATCAAGGGGACGCGGCCGCGGGGCGCGTCGCCCGAGGAGGACGAGCGGCTGAGGGCGGAGCTGATGGCGAGCCCGAAGGACGACGCGGAGCTCGCGATGATCGTCGACCTCGAGCGGAACGATCTCGGGCGCGTCTGCGAGTACGGGTCGGTGCGGGTCGCCGCGGCCAAGGAGCTCGAGACCCACCCGACGATCCACCACCTGGTGGCGACGGTTGAGGGCCGGCTCAGGTCCGGCGTGGGACCGGTGGTTCTTCTGCGCGCGACCTTCCCCGGTGGGTCGGTCACGGGCGCGCCGAAGATCCGCGCGATGGAAATCATCGACGAGCTCGAGCCGACGCGCCGGGCCTGAGCCGACCCTCGATCGTCGCCACCAGGTGGTGGACCGTCGGGTGCGTCTCGAGCTCCTTGGCCGCGGCGACCTGCACCGACCCGTACTCGCAGACGCGCCCGAGATCGTTCCGCTCGAGGTCGACGATCATCGCGAGCTCCGC
>DASXTT010000238.1:0-9620 GCA_036505255.1 Planctomycetota bacterium
CCCATCTACATGTTCTTCCTCCTGAAAAACATGAACCAGTGGTGGGAGAAGTTCCAGCGGCTGATCCCCCACTCGTACCGGGACCAGGCCATCCGCGCGATGACGCGGATCCATGACGCGAACGCGGCCTTCTTCCGGGGCCAGATCACCATCGCGTTCATCGAGGGCGCCATCGTGTTCGTCGTCCTCACCGCGCTCAAGGTGAAACTCGCGCTCGTGTTCGGCGGGATGTACGCGGTGCTCGCGATGATTCCCTACGTGGGCGTCATTTCGGTATTCACGCTCACGTCGGTCTTCGTGCTCGCGGACACCGGCGGCGTTTTCGACGGCAAGTTTTACGGCGTCGTGGCCCTCTTCCTCTCGATCCAGGTGCTCGAGACCCTCGTCCTCCAGCCGCTGATCCTCGGGAAAGAGACGGGCCTGCACCCGATGCTGATCATCATCTCCCTGTTCGTCTTCGCCGACCTGTTCGGCTTCCTCGGGGTGCTCCTTGCCGTGCCCCTCGCCTCGACGTTCCTCATCCTGGCGCAGGAATACCTGATGCCGATCCTGCGGGAGGGCGAGCGTTCGGGTGAAACCGCGGTTCACAAGCTGCCCATTGGAGGGCCGCCCAGGACCTAGTCCAGCAGTCGGCCGCGCCGGGATTACTCGCTCAAATCGCCGTCCGCTTCAGGCACTTCGCTCGAGTCCTTGAGCTTGACCGCGTCGCGCACGTCCCGGATCGAAAGATCGATGAGGAGAACGTGGCCGCCGTGGGGATGGTTGCCAGGAAGGTCGCCGCCGAGGGGCCGGAGGCCAGGAGCCGCGCCTTCCGGAGCTCTCTTCGGCCCCCGGTAATCGATGGTCGAGGGATCGCTCATGTGCCGCTCCAGCTCCTCCGCCGAAAGCGCCGAGAGATCGAGCGGCCGGACGCCCCGGACCGGGCAGCCGAAGGGATTGAGGCCGCCGGACTTGATGAACCAGACGTCCTTGCCGCCCTGCGGCCTGCTGTAATACTCGAAGCGGATCTGCTGCCAGAATCTCCGGCCGGTCGCCTCGACCTGTTCCTCCGAACCGAGCTTCTGGAAGGCCATCTCGCCGAGCCTGCGGAGATTATTCCGGCAGTAGGAGAGGTTTCCCCGGGCGCGCGCCCCGGCGGCGGCCACGAGGAGGAGCGCGGCCACCACCGCCGCGACCGCGAAGCCGAGACCGACCTTCAGCGCTCCCATGCGCGTCCGATTATGCGGGATGGCCCGGACTCCGAGAAATGAAATTGGCAGCCCCCGACAAGGGGACTAGAATTGGGTGATGGCTGAGGACTCGCCACCCACGCTCGCGCAGATCCTGGAGGATGAGGGGCTCGAGCCCGACCGGCTCCGCCAGGTCCTCGAGCCGATCCATCCGGTCGACCTCGCCGACCTGATCACCGACCTCGGGTCCGAGGACCAGGCCCGGATCCTGGAAACCCTGGAACCCGCACGCGCCGCCGCGGTCCTCGAGGCCCTCCCGGCCGAGATCCGCGCCATGATCATCGACCAGGCCGGCGAAGCCCGGCTCATGCGGACGATCGACGCCATGTCCCCGAAGGCGATCGCCGAGGTCATCGACCATCTCCCGGCGCACAGGGAGCGCGCCGTCATCTCGCAGCTCGACCGCGACCACCGCCAGGAGCTCGAGGAGCGCCTCCAATACGGCCCCGAGACCGCGGGCGGGAAGATGACGAAGAACTACGTGGCCGTTCCCGAGAGCTTCACGGCCGGGGACGCGCTCCGCGCCATCCAGGGAGCCGTCAACTCCGAGACGGTCTCGGTCCTCTACGTGGTCGACGACAACGACCGGATTGTCGGGGTGTGCGGGCTCGGATCGCTCCTGAGACATTCCCCCGACACGCCGATCGCCGACTTCATGCGGCGCGAGATCCACTTCGTCGGGGTCAACGTCGACCAGGAGGAGGTCGCGCGGACGGCGCGCAAGTACCGCCTCAAGGCGGTGCCGGTGGTGGACAACTCGATGCGCCTCGTGGGCGTCGTGACCCTGCGGGACCTGCTGGAAGTCGTCCACGAGGAGGCGAACGAGGACGTGATGAACGTCGCGGGCGCCGGGCACGTCCATGCGGTGCACAGCACCGTGCGGGCCCGGGTCCGGGGCCGGCTCCCGTGGCTGGCGACGGCGCTCACCATCGAGCTGTTCCTGGCCTGGGTCATCTCGGGCTACGAAGACATGCTCAAGCAGGTCGCGGCGCTCATGTTTTTCGTGCCCGTGATCATGGCGATGGGCGGGAACGTGGGGCTCCAGTCCTCCACGACGGTCGTGCGCGGGCTGGCGACGGGCGACATCGGGCCGGGCAAAGTATTCCGGGTCATCATGATGGAGTCCCGAAGCGGCGTGCTCCTGGGACTCCTGTGCGGCATCTTCACGGGGTTTATCTCCTGGCTCATGAATCTCCCCCGCGCCTCCGCGTTCCATCTCGCCCTCATCGTGACCTTCTCCATGATCACGAGCATCTCGATCGCCTCGGCGATCGGCGCGAGCATGCCCTTCGTCCTTCACCGGCTGAAGCGCGATCCCGCCTCCGCGTCGGGACCCTTCATCACCGCCTTCAACGACATGCTCAACGTGACTATCTACCTCACCCTGGCCTCCATCCTCATCTCCCTCGGCGCGTTCAAGGCATGATCATCGGCGCGATCGACGTCGGGTCGAACTCGGTCAAGCTCCTCGTCGCCGAGGTGAAGGGTCGAACGACGCGTCTCCTGGCCCACCGGTCCGCCGTCACGCGGCTGGGCGGGAGAATGGATCGGACGCGCCGCCTCTCCCCCGCCGCGCAGGACCGCACGATCGGCGTCCTTCGGGAGTTTCGACGAGTCTGCGAGGAGCTGGGCGCGGATCGAGTCGTGGCCGTGGGCACCGAGGCGGTCCGGACCGCGCGCAACGGGCGGACCTTCGCCGCCCGCTGCCGGAAGGAGGCCGGAGTCGCTCTCCGGATCATCAGCGGGCGCGAGGAGGCGCGGCTCGCCTTCCTCGGCGCGACATTCGGCCGCCGCGAACGCCGATTGGCGGCCATCGATATCGGCGGCGGGTCGACGGAGTTCATGCTCGGGTCGCCGGGGCGGCTCGAAACATCGGCAAGCATTCCGCTGGGCGCGGTGCGGCTGACCGAGATCCATCTGAAGGGCGACCCGCCGACACTCGGGGACCGGCTGGGCCTGCTCATGCACGTTCACGATGGCCTTGGGCGACTGCCGGACCTCCTTCGTTGCGCCTCGGGACCAGGGACCACCCTGCTGGGCATCGGCGGGACCTGCGTCAACGTCGCTCGCATGCTCAGCCCCGACGAAATCCCCGAGGGACGGAAAGTGCCGCTCGATGCGCTCGAGGACCTTCTCAACCGTCTTGCCGGGACTCCGCTCGCCCAGAGGAAGCAGATCCCGGGCATCGATCCGGATCGGGCGGACATCATCGTCGCGGGCGCCCGGATCCTCGTCGAGTCGCTCAAAACACTCGGCGTCCCGTCTTTTACCGCGACCATTCACGGACTCCGCCGCGGGCTAGTGGTCGAGGCCTCGCGTGGACCCTCGAGGCGCCGCCCGATATAATCCCTCGCCGATGAATGTCGTCGTCAACGGCGAGGGGCGCCGCCTCGATCCGGGCACGACCGTGAGCGCCCTGCTGCGGGAACTCGACCTCGAGGGAAAGCCCGTCGCGGTCGAGGTGAACGGCGCGGCCGTCCCGAAAAAAGCCCACGCCAGGACGGAGCTGGTCGAGGGCGACCGCGTGGAAATCGTCACGCTCGTCGGAGGAGGTTAGGGTGAGCTTCAAGCTTCAAGCCCGAAGCTGGAAGCCGCGTGTGAACCCGACCTGGGGTCGACAATAGCGAGAATCGGATGTCCCTGAAGATCGGCCGTTACGAGTTTGGCTCACGCCTCTTCCTCGGCACGGGCAAGTACCCCTCGCCCGAGGTCATGGCCGCCTGCCACGCCGCGTCGGGGACCGAGTGCGTGACGGTCGCGGTCCGGCGCGTCGACCTGAACGACCGCTCGAAAGCCGGACTCCTCTCGTGGATCGACCGCGCGAAGATCAAGCTCCTCCCGAACACGGCCGGCTGTTTCACCGCCGCGGAGGCGGTGCGCACCGCGCGGCTCGGGCGCGAGGCGCTCGACACCGACCTCGTGAAGCTCGAGGTCATCGGCGACGAGGCAACGCTCTATCCGGACCTGGCGGGGCTGCTCGAGGCAACGCGCGAGCTCGTGAAGGACGGGTTCACCGTCCTGCCGTACACCTCGGACGACGTGGTGACCGCGCTCCGGCTCGAGGACGCGGGCGCGGCGGCCGTGATGCCCCTCGGCGCGCCGATCGGCAGCGGCCTGGGCATCCTCAATCCCCTGAACATCCGGATCATCCTCTCGCGCGTGAAGGTGCCGGTCCTCGTGGACGCCGGCGTCGGCACGGCGAGCGACGTGGCGGCCGCGATGGAGCTGGGGGCCGCGGGGGTCCTGCTCAACACGGCCGTGGCGGGGGCGCGCGACCCCGTCTCGATGGCGACGGCGATGAAGCACGCCTGCGAGGCGGGCCGCCTGGCGTTCCTCGCGGGGCGGATCCCGAAGCGGGACTACGCCACGCCGTCGAGCCCGACGGAGGGGAAGATCGGACCATGAGCCCCGCCATCAAAGGGGTCGTCCTCGCGGGCGGGCTGGGGACGCGCCTCGCGCCGCTCACGAAGGTCACGAACAAGCACCTCCTGCCCGTCTACCGCAAGCCGATGGTGTACTACCCCCTCGAAAAGCTCGCGGCCGCGGGGATCCGCGAGGTGATGCTCGTCACGGGAGGCCCCTTCGCGGGCCACTTCCTCAGGCTCCTCGGCAACGGCCGATCGCTCGGCCTGCGCGATCTCCATTACACGTACCAGGAGGGCGAGGGCGGCATCGCGGAGGCGCTCGGCCTGTGCGAGCAGTTCGTCGAGGGCGACCGCGTCTGCGTCATCCTCGGCGACAACATCTTCAGCGGCGACATCCGGCCGGGGCTCGAGTCCTACCTGAAGCAGAAATCGGGCGCGAAAATCTTCCTGAAGGAGGTGCCCGATCCCCAGCGGTTCGGCGTGCCCGAGCTGGAGGACGGGCGAATCGTCGGGATCGAGGAGAAGCCGGAGAAGCCGAAGTCGAAATACGCCGTGACGGGGATCTACATGTACGACGCGGCGGTCTGGAAGGTGATCAAATCGCTCAAGCCCTCGGGCCGCGGCGAGCTCGAGATCACGGACGTGAACAACCACTACGTGAAGCAGGGCACGCTGACCCACGAGACGCTCGACGGATTCTGGACGGACGCCGGGACGTTCGAGTCGCTTCTGAGGGCGAACAAGTTGGTCGCGGATACGAAAGCGATGCACTAGAAGAAGAAGTCACGAGTCGGGAGTCGAGAGTCAGGGGTCGATGACAAGAGAGTCGCGAGTCACCGGTCGCGAGTCGCGAGTCCCGCGTGCCGAGATATCAAAGTGATATCAAAATGATATCATTTTGATATCAGGCCCCGGCTCACTTTAATTCGCGGACGCGGACGTTTTCGAACGCGGCCACGCCCCCCGCGACGCCGACCCCGACGGGCCCCGCCTCGTCGCCCGCTTTTCCCTGGACGACCTTGACGCCGTCGATCCAGATCGTGACCACCTTGTCCCGCCGCTCCAGCACAAGGTCCAGTTCCTTTCGGCCCGTGATGCGTTCCCCCGGCTCGGACGCGGCGACGCCCTCGTTCCAGACGAAGGCGCCGGCGTTCGTCAGCATCGCCTGGCATCCGTTGCCGAGCTGGAGCTGGACGCCCACGCAGCCCTCCGCGGGCTTGATCTTCGCCCGGACCGCCGCGTTGCCGAACTTGGCGGCGCCGAGGACGCAGATATTCCAATCCGGGGTATCGCTGCTTCCCCGAACCGTCTCGCCGGTCCGCTTCCACTTGGACTTGTCGCCCTGGATCGGCGCGTTCGAGAGCGTCTTCCAGTCCCCGGGCTTGCCCAGCAGCTCGGCGGGGAGCCGCTGGTCCGGATCGAGCTTGAAGGCCGCGAACCGGGCCTCCTCCCCGCGTCGGCGCGTCAGAAGGACCTCGACTTCGGGCCGCAGATTGAACGCTTCCAGGTGCTTCCGCCACGCGACCTCGAGCTCGGATTCCTCCTTGCCGAAGGCCTCCCCGGGAGGCGTCCCCGTGTAGTACTTCTTCACCTTCTCGATGCCGTGGGTGTCGATGAGGTACCGGATGTAGCTTCCGGCGATGTCATAGGCGTTCAGGCCGGGATGCTGCCCCATCCAGGCGTAGAAGTCCGGGGCGGCGGTCATGTCGGCGAGAGGCGGCAACGACTTTCGCTTCCGCTCGAAGGCCGCGACCGCGTGGACATGGACGCCGTGGACGAACTCCAGCAGCGCGTTGGCCAGCCCTTCCGCGAAGAACAGATTGCGGGAATCCGGTCCCGACTTGGGGATCCGGACCGCGATGATGTGCACCATCTCGTGGAACCGGGTCTGATCGTCGTCGCAGGGGAGATGGCTCCGGTTTCCCGAGGAGAACCCCGCGTTCCCCCGGGTTCGGGTGATGGTCCCCAGCTCGCCTAGGTCATCGTAGAGAAAGAGCTCGAGGCCGCCTTGCGGTTTCACCTCCAGCTGGGTCGTGATGCGGGCGAAATCGCGCTCGGCCATGACGGCGATCCGGTCCACGGCCGCGGCGGAGCGGCTGCCGGCCCGGAAGTGAATCGTGAAGTGCTCCGATTTCTCGACGCCGGTCAGGATGCGCTCCGGCTCCTGCGCGCCGAAGTGAAGGAGGATCATGGCGCACGCGCTTCCGAGGAGAACCGGGCTTGTCATGCTGGGTCCTCCCGAATTGGCGGGCCAGCCGGGCGGATTCTTGCCTCTCGGAGGGACTCGCAACTCGTGACTTTTTGGACTTCGACTCTCGACTCTTGACTCTCGACTCTTGACTCCCAAACAGCCTTTCAGGCTGTTTGGGCCTGCGCCTGCGCCTGGGCCTGCGGCCGCAGGTACTTCGTCAGCGTGATCTGGTTTCCCTGGGTGTTGTACTCGACCCGCTCGCAGCAGCGCAGGATCATCATGATCCCCAGGCCGCCCATGCGGCCCTGCAGGTGGCGCTCCCGGGCCGCGCTGATCGCGTCGCGCGACGACCCCGAGCGGACGAAGAGATCGTGGTTGAAGCCCGACCCCTGGTCGGTCACGACCATGGTGATTTTCTCGGAGTCGAGCAGGTACTGGATCTCGATCGGCCGGTCCTTCCGGTACTTGTTCCCGTGCTGGGCGGCGTTCACCACCGCCTCGCGGAAGGCGGCCGCCAGCGCGACCTGCCCCTGCTCGTCCAGGCCGCTCCCCTCCAGGAGCCGGTGGATCAGTTCGATCACCCGCTCGATCTGCGACTCCTCGGTCGGCAGCTGCAGGTTGATCTGCTGGCGGAAGATCAGCTCCTCCTCGGCCGCCCGCACGATCTCGCTGTCCGCCAGCTCGAGGAGATTCCGGAACTCGAAGGGCTGCGGGAGATTCTCGTCCCCCGTCACCATGAGCTCCGCCGGAATGTCGTAGACCCCCGCGTTCTCGTACAGGACGACGAGGGGCGTGTTCGTGGTCTCCTTGCGCATCTTGAGCGTCTGGCAGAACTTCTGGTGCTCGGGCACCGAGCCGTCCACGATGGCGAGGTAGGGCTTGCCCGACTCGATCCGCTTCATCGCCGAGGGCACGTCCGTCAGGACGGAGATCTCCCAGTTCGCGGTCCGGAAGTAGTACTCCAGCGTCTTCGCGAAGTAGTCCATCTCCGGCAGGAGGAGCAGGATCGCCGAGGACCGGACCTGCTCCACCCTCCGGCGGATCTCGTCCGCCGGGGCGAAGAGGAGCTTCGCCTCACCCTCGAAGGTGAGGATGAGCTTCGTCGGGGTGAAGACGAGGAGCGTCATCGCGGGCCGGATGAGGCGGTGGCCCGTGGGATGGTGCTCGATCTTCGGCTTCTCGTACCGGACCTCGAGGATGCCCACGTCGTCCAGGACCACCCGCTTCCCGGCCATGATCTCGTTCTTCAGGACCTCGAGGAACGACCCGATCATCGCCTCGACCTTCGAGGGGCTCGACTCCGAGATGCGGGCGCCGAACTCGGAGACGAAGTTGGCGCGGACGGCGGTGGGCCAGGGGGAGTCGTCCTTCTGGATGAGCGAGAAGGTCCCGAAGCCGGGAAACTCGACGACGCGCCCGGCGGCGACGGCGCCCTTGAGGGCCCCGATGAACGCGTCGATGATCCGCGCGCCGCTCTCCTCGCTCTGGTTCAGCGACGTGCTGACCTGGCGGCTGAGGTCGCGGACCTTGACCTGGGTCATGGCCGTTCACCCCTGGCGGTGGTCAACGTCCCTCGCTCGCCGCCTCGATCTCGCGGGCCTTCCGGATCAGCTCCTCCTCGCTGATCACCCCCTTCTGGATGAGGAGCGGGATCAGCGCCTCGTGCATGAACATCTTGCTCACCTTCGGAAGGTGACGGTGGGTGGTGATGGCGACGTCGCGATGCGCCGGCTCGGGCTCGGTCTTGGCGTCCTCGGGATGAGTCGGGTGACCCCCGTGGGCCGCGTGGCCCGTCCCGGCGGCCTGGAAGAGCTCGGAGATGTGCTTCTGGATCGCCGACCGCGGGGCCAGGTTGATCTCGATCTTCGAGTCCTGCGCGAGCTGGATCTCCTCGATCGCCTCGTAGTCGTACGGGTCCGCCGTGGCGACCGTGAGGACGTTGTCCTTGTAATGGATCGGAAGAACCTGGTGCTTCTCGATGAGCTTGCGCGGGAGCCGCCGCACGAGGTTCTGGGGCAGGACGATGTCGTCCAGGGTGATCACGGGAAGGCCCTGGTCCTTCGCGATGAAATCGACAAGGCGGTGGTCTTCGATGAACCCGAGCTTGACGACGATGGCCCCGAGGTTGCCGCCCACGGACTTCTGGAAGTCCAGGGCCATCTTGAGCTGCTCGTCGCTGATGAGGTTTGATTCCACCAGGAGACGGCCCAGCCTGGTCTTGTCGTCCATGGGGACCCCGGAGCGAGACGATCGAATCTTAGCGCCACCGGAAAGCCGGTGTCAAGTTTACCCTGCCGCGCGAGCCGGGAGTTCCACCCCTACCGTTCCGCCCCACCCAGTTTCGCCTTGAGCGCGGCGCGAATCCGTTCGACGAGGGGGTCGATCTCCGCCCCGGCCAAAGTCCGGTCGGGGGCGAGGAAGCGGAGGGAAAAGGCGAAGCTCTTGCACCCCGTCCCGACCTTGGCGTCACGGAAGATGTCGAAGAGGTCCACGGCGACCAGGAGCGGGCCCCCCTCGGCCCGGACGCACGCCTCGACGTCGCCCCAGCGGACGCGCTCCTCGAAGATCAGCGAGAGGTCGCGGACCACCGCGGGATAGGTCGAATGGGGCCGCGCCTTCCGGACGAGTTTCGCCCTCCCGGCGAGGATGCCGAAGTCCAGCTCCGCCACGGGCGCGCCCGGTCCGAGGTCGTACGCCACGGCCCCCTTCGACTCCCCCTCGATCCCGAGCCGCCGCAGGACCCGCTCGGCCAGCGCCCGCGCCTCCGGAAAGCCCCCCGGCGCGGCGATCCCGACCACCAGGCGCTCGTCGAAGGGGGCCGCATCCGCCCCGAGG
>DASXTT010000239.1:0-4571 GCA_036505255.1 Planctomycetota bacterium
TTCTCGAGCAGGATTTCGATCTGCTTGGCGGCGTTCGAGGCCGCGCGGACCGCGGGGAGCAGCTCCTGGAGGTAGTCCTTGTCGAACTCCACCCGGGCCTTGTCCCTCCACGACCCGCCCGCGCGCTCCCAGTGCACGAGAAGGTCCTTCAGCGCCTTCGTCATGATGTCGCTGTTGCTGCCCTTGTCGCTCACGTCGACTCCTGGGGCTTGGCCCGGAAATATTCTTCAAGGTTGTCGAGCATCTGGTCGAGCCGCGCGAGCGCCCTCGGGGTCAGGTGATCGATGAGGATCCCGAGGGCGTTGCAGGGCGCCGACATTTTCCCGATCGTCTGGTCCAGGACCGTGGCCCACCGGCGGACCGCGGCGAGCTTCGCCTCGGATTCCTCCTTCCGCCGCTTGGCCCGGTGTAGCGCCTTCATCTCCTCGACGCGGCTCGTCTTCCCCGTGTAGGAGGAGCGCCAGCCGGCGTCCAGGTACTCGCTCATGGCGCGGTTCACGGCCTCCTCGTCCTTGCGGACCTGCCGTTGGCAGGCGGGGAGCTGCGTGGAGCGCAGCCAGTCCACGGTCCGCTTGACCTCGGCGTCGACGCCGATCAGGGCGTTCCGGCAGAGACGGTCGAAGGCCACGAGGCGGTTCCGGAACTCCTTGACCACCTCCGCGGATTCGATGTCGGCGGATCCGTGACCCATCGGATTCCTGACTTTCCAAAGCTTCCAGCTTCCGGCTTCCGGCTTCCTGCGCTTGCGGCGGAAAGCTGGCGGCTGAAAGCGGCCTTTATTAGACGCCTTCCGGGCGGCCTCATCGCTGGTCGAGATACTCCTGGATGCGCTCCGCCTTCCGGAGGAGGAAGGGGATGTGTTTGTCGGCGGCGTCCGCGAACTTCGAGAGCGCCCGCACCATCTGGTCGAACACCTCGGCGAACTTGGCGTGCTCCTGGTCCTGCCAGGTCTCGCCCAGCTTGCCGAAGCTGTGGTGGATCCCCGAGAGCTCCGCCTTCAGGTCGTTGTTGAAGCGTTTCAGCTCCATCGCGAACCGGCGGAGTTCATCCGGGTTGACGAAAGCCTTGGCCATGGTGCGCTTCGGATCCTCACTTGGGCAGGGTTTGAAGCAATTCCGCGGCCTGGCGGCCGCAGTCGAAGGCCGGGAATTCCCGGACCAGGAGCTCCAGGATGGGCCGCGCCCGCCGGACGCTTCCCGCCTTCAGCGAGCTCCGGGCGCCTTCGAGCATCTCCTCGCCCCTTGCGCGGATCGCGTCAAGCCCGGCCTTCGCCTCGCGGCGGACCACCTCGACGTCGGGCCGCCCGGCCTCCTCGAATTTCGCCGCCGCCTCGGCGAACCGCTGGGCCGACAGCGCCACGACCGCCTCGTCCAGCGGCCTGACGAGGACCCGGGCCTCCGCCCTCGACCGGCGCGGGCCGGGAACCTTCGCCTCCGCCCGCCGGAGGTCCGAGAGGAACTCCTCGGGCCGGCGCCAACCCGACCGCCGGAAGATCTCCTTCCCGTCGGGATCGATCCAGATCAGGATCGGGATCCGGAACCGGGGATCCTTCAGGTACGCCTTCAGCGCTTCGTGCGTCAACTGGTGTTCGACGCACTCGAGATTCCGATAGAGCCGGCACCGCGCGACCTTGCGTCCGTTCTCCTCGGCCTGGTAGGTGCCGTGCTCGAGGGGGCCGTGCGCCACCACCGGGACGAAGTCCTCCGTGGCCTCGATGGCCCGGGGATCGACGAGGGTTGATGCCTCCATCAACCGGCAACCTTCTCACCCGGCGCCTCCGGAAACGTAAAAGAGGATCGGAACGCGCCGGATCCTGGCCTCCCGCTGTCCCAGCTCGAACGTTTTCGCCCACACGATGCCGGGTTCGGGCGGGACCGCCGCGGGCGCCTCCCCGGCGCGGTCCCGGCAGGTCTTGAGTCCCGACTCAATGAGGGGGGCCAGCGCGGGTTCGAGCCGCGACGTCTCCTCGTATTCCTTCACCGCCCCCGCGTACCATTCCCGGGGCGGATCGCCGCGGTAAAGCGCGTAGACTCCCACCTCGAACATCGCCTCGGCTTTCTGCCTGTGGCAGGCGGCGTCGGACGGCTCCCGGCGAATCGCCTCTTCCAGGTCCTTCATGGCGGCCCCGAAAAGCTCCCCCACCGGGACCCGGGCGAAGAAGCGCGCCACGGCGAGCTTCTGCCGCGCGAACGCCCGGCCGGCGTAAAACGCGGCCCGCTCGGGGTCGAGGCGGAGCGCTTCGGTGTAGTCGGCGATCGCGGCCTCCAGGTCCCCCCGGCCCGTGAAATCGCCGCCGGGCATCCGCGAGGCGACCAGCGCGGCGCGCACCTCCCCGCGTCCGGCCCTCGCCCCGGCGGAGCGCGGGTCGCGCTTGACGGCGTCGTCGAAATCCTGGATCGCGGCTTTCCCCAGCGGCTCGAAATCTCCGCCATGGTCGGCGGCCTGCCGGGCTCCCTCGAGCCGGGCCAGCCCGCGCAGGCGGAGCGCCTCGGCGTCTCCGGGAGCGCGCCGGGCCGCATCCTCGAGATCCTCCAGCGCCTGGCGCAGGAGCTCCGGATCGGGCGACCCCTTCTTCCGGGCCGCCAGCGCCCGCTCCAACCGCTCGCGGCCCTGCTCGCGCCCGGGATCGGCCGGTTCCTGCGAAGCGCTGTCCAAGGGGGCGATCGGAGGCGGGGTCCATTCGGGCTCGGCCTTGGAGGCCGGCGCGGGTCCCGGATCCGGAGCCGCCGGCCTCGAACTGCAGGCGGCGAGCGCGAACGCGGTCACGATTCCGACGAGGGCCGAGCGCATCTTCTGATCAGTGTACCGAGGCGCGCCGCCCGCATCAACCGGGGGACGCCCCGGGCCGTATCCTGAGTTCAAAGTCCGAAGTCCTGCGTCTCGCGACGGTCAACGGGAGTTTGGGTGAGGCTTCGCCAGCGGCGCCCGTCCCACGGGAGCTTGGACCGATAGGCTCCAAGTCTTCCGTGGACCGTCCTTCCCACATCGGACTTTGGACTTTGTGCTTCGGACATTACCGACGCCCCGGGCCGGGTCAGCTTGCAGCTTCCAGCCCTCCTATCCCAGTTCCTGAAGTCTCGAGCCGCGAGCCAGAGGGGAGTTGGACGTGGAATCTCGAAGGCGGATTCATTCATGAGATTATTCGACGCGCCTTAAACAATCCGGGACGCCGCCGCGTACTTCAGGACAGGGCCGGGGGCTTGCCCCCGAAGGAATGATCGCACGGGCCGATAAATAACCTCGGGTTGGGGTTCAAATCCTGTAACACATGAGAGAACCTGCAGGTATATACGTAGAGACTGCGCATCCCATTCAGGATCCGCTTTCATGAATTTCAAGCTCCGGGTGGTCGGCGCCCTCGCATTCCTCGCCGCCGGTCCGCCCGCCCACGGCGCGCCCCAGGAAGAGTTCCTCGATTTCATCAGGCTCGCCGAGAAGCTCCAGTCGGACATGAAGAGCGTGGAGAAGGAGACGGAGCATTTTGTATTCAGCGCCCCCAGCTCCGCCGCCGAGGTGATGGCGCCCCACGCGGAGATCCTGTGGAATTTCTTCTCCGAGACTCTCGGGGCGGCGCCCAAGGACCGGATCAAGATCGAGTTCTACCTGAGCCGGAGGCAGTTCGCCAAGGAGGTCGCCCCCGGGACCTACGAACAATACGACCCGGAGCAGGGCGTCCTCCACTTCCTTTTCGACTACGACTGGCGGCGCGACCTCGCCCGCGGAATCGCCGAGGCCTTCCTTCACCGGCTCGCGCCCGAGCGCGCCGCGGCGATGCCCCCCGCCCTCAAGTACGGCCTGAAGGTCTACCTCGGGAATTACGACGGCCGGATGGACGCGGCCGCGTTTCACACGCCGGCCACCGGGCACCTCCACATCGCCCGGCGCGCCCAGGTCATGTGCTCCCGGGGCAAGCTCGTCGAAGGGAGGAAACTCGAGGACCTCAAGACCGGGGATGTCGCCGGCTATGAGCCGGGCGCCTGGGCCCTCGCGGGCTACCTGCTCAACGCGAAGGGCCGGCGCGACGCCCTGAAAGCCTGGATTGCGGCGTACGTGGAGGGCAAGGATCCCGGCCCGATCATCCCCACCCCGGGGGACCTGGCGAGGTGGGTCTCCTCCATCGAGGCCAAGGTTCCCGATCGCGAGGAGGGGAAATACCTGGTGGGCGAGACCCAGTTCTACACGATCTACGTGCAGAAGGGGACCGCCCGGAAGAAGCCGGCGATGAGCGACCGGCAGATCCTCGAAGACCTCAAGAAGCGGATGGACCTGATCTTCATCAAGTACGCCCTCGCCTTCAAGGTCGAGGCCTTCAATCCGCGGCGGCCCAAGGTCTATTACTACAAGGACGAGGGCTCCTACGTCGTCGCCGGCGGCAGTTCCCAGACCCTGGCGCACTACATGCCGCTGTCCAAGACCGTGGTTGCCTACGAGAACCCGGAAGGGAAAGTCGTCACCACCTTCCACGTCCTCGCCCACGAGGGATGCCACCAGTTCTTCGACCTCTCCTTTCCAGGTTTCTACGGCGCCGACGACACCCCCACCTGGTTCAGCGAGGGCCTGGCCGAGTGCTT
>DASXTT010000240.1:0-5812 GCA_036505255.1 Planctomycetota bacterium
CGCTGGCTCGGAAAAGCGCGCGCGGGCTGGCCCTCGTGTCGGCGCCCTCGGCCGGAGACGGCGTCCTTCGCCTCGACGGCAACACCAATCTCATAGGACCGAATCCCGCAATCCGGCGCGTGCTCGAGAGAGAGGCGGGCCGCGACCTCGCCCCCTACCCGGCGCCATGGCACGACGAGCTGCGGGCCGCGCTCGCCGCCCATTGGGGCCTCGACACCGGGGAGATTCTCGTCGGAGCGGGCGCGGACGAGTTGATCGACGTCGCCGTGCGGGCCTTTGCCAATCCGGGGGATCCCGTCGCGGTGGCCGTCCCGACGTTCGAGCTTTACGCGTTCTGCGCGCGGGTCGAGCAGGCGAGACTCGTGGAAGTGCCTCTCAATCCGGGCTTCGCGCTCGACGTCGACGCCCTGCTCCGCGCCGAGGCCAAGGTGACCTTCGTGGCCTCGCCCAACAATCCCACGGGCAACGCGCACGCGGCTCCCGCGATGGAGCGGCTGATCCGCGGATCCCCCGGGATCGTGGTGCTCGATGAAGCGTACGCCGAGTACGGCGGCCAGGATTTCCTGAAACGGGTCCGCGAGTTTCCGAATCTCGTCGTGCTCCGGACCTTTTCAAAGGCCCACGGGCTGGCGGGCCTCCGCGTGGGCTATGCGGCCGCGCGGCGGGAGGTGGTGGAGCGCCTGGCGCGGGTGAAGCTGCCCTTCACGGTCGGCGAGCTGAGCGAGCGGATCGCGATGGAGGCTCTTGCCGATCCGGATCATGTCCGCAAGTCGCGCGAGTTGGTGGCGGCCGAAAAGCCCTGGCTGGCCGAGCGGCTCTCCGCGCTCGGCCTGCACCCGTACCCCACCGACGCGAACTTCATGCTCGTGCGGGTGGGGCCGCGGGTGGAATCGCTCGTCAAGCACCTCGCGGGTCGCGGGATCGTCGTGAGATCGGTCGGCCCGGGGCGCGGCCTCGACGGCTGCTTCCGGACGACGATCGGCCTGCGCGAGCACAACGAGCGGCTGGTGACGGCGATCGGCGAATTTAACCGCTAGGCTTTCGTCCCTT
Organism: Planctomycetota bacterium; assembly: GCA_036505255.1. Lineage (GTDB taxonomy): Bacteria > Planctomycetota > MHYJ01 > MHYJ01 > JACPRB01 > DASRJF01. Next base: position 1,051 of record DASXTT010000240.1, read on the forward strand.
CGCGACGCGCTTTCTCAATTCCGCCCTTTCCTGCTTGGTCAGGAATGCCGCTTCCACCGCATTGTCGGTGAGAGCATCGAGCTCCCTGGACGAAAGGCCCAGCCGGCGAGCCTCGCCGAATTCTCGCACCAGGTCGGTACCGCAAATCTGCGGATCATCCGTGTTGAGGGTGACACGATGGCCATCGCGGAGGAGGCGCGGGAGCGGGTGGTCCTCGGGTCGGCGTACAGCGCCCGTCTGGACATTGCTTGTGAGGCACATCTCGAAAGCGATGCCCCGGCGCCGGATCTCATCCAGCAAGCCCGGATCGCGCGCCGCCCGGACGCCGTGGCCGAGCCGGGCCGCGCCGAGATCCAAGGCCTCGCGAACGCTCTGCGGTCCCCGCGCTTCTCCCGCGTGAACCGTGAGCGCCAGCCCGTGCCGGACGCCCCGGCGCAGCAGGGGAATGAGCGGATCGAGGGGCAAGGATTCGTCTCCGGCGACGTCCAGCGCCACCACGTGCCGTCGCCAGGCGATCGCGGCGTCGATCGAGGGAGCGTTGACGCGCGCCGAGTGGTGACGCCCGAGCGTCACGATGAATTTCACGGTCATCCGCCCCGCGCCCTTGCGGGCCGCGCGGATGATCCAGCCGGCGACGTCCACGGGATCCGCCCTCATCCGGCGCGCGAAATGGACGGGGCTGAAGCGGAGCTCGAGGTGCACGACGCCTTCCCCCGCCGCGTCCTCGGCCGCCTCCAGGGCGACCCTCTCGATGCTCTCCCGGCTAGGATAGAGATTGTGGAGGAGGTCGAACTTGCGGAGGAAGGAGCGAAGGGTCCGCGGATCGCCGTCCCGCACCCGGAGCCGGTCCCGGAGCCTGAAAAAGCCCCCGGGCATCTTCATGCCCCCCTCGAGGGCGATCGACACGAACGTCATGAACCGGACGGATCCTTCGAGGTGCCGGTGGAGTTCGACCTTCGGGAGGGACCGCAGGTCCATTACCCGAGGTATTCCAGGAGCATGGCGATGCCCTGGCCGCCTCCGATGCAGGCCGAAGCGATGCCGAACTTTTTCCGGCGCCGTCGCAGCTCGTAAAGGAGCGTGAGGATCAGGCGCGTGCCCGTCGCCGCGAGCGGATGGCCCAGCGCGATCGACCCGCCGTTCACGTTGACCTTCTGACGGTCGAGCTTCAGCTCCTTCTCGACCGCGAGGTACTGGCCGGCGAAGGCCTCGTTGATCTCGAAGAGGTCGACGTCCTGGGACTTCATCTTCGCCTTCTGGAGCACGGCGCGGATGGCCGGGGCGGGGCCCATGCCCATGAGTTCCGGAGGCACGCCGACTGCCGAGGCTCCGATGACGCGCCCCAGCGGCTGGACCTTCTTCGCCGCCGCTTCGGCCGCCGTCGTCACCACGATCGAGGCCGCGCCGTCCACGATGCCGCTCGCGTTGCCCGCGGTCACCGTCCCGTCCCGCCCGAACGCGGGAGGGAGCGCCGCGAGCTTCTCGAGGGTCGTCTCCGGCTTGATGTGGTCGTCCGAGGCGAAGAGGATCTCCTCCTTCCTCCGCTTCACCACGACGGGGACGATCTCCTCCTTGAAGAGACCGTCCTTGACCGCCTTGGCGCCGTCGAGGTGGCTCCGGAGCGCGTACTCGTCCTGCGCCTGGCGCATGATGCCGTACTTCTTGGCGCAGTTCTGCGCCGTCTCCGCCATGAAGAGGCCGCAGTAGCCGTCCTTGAGGTTGACGAAGAGGGAGTCCTCGATCTTCAACTCCGAGCCGAACCGAGGAGTCTCGCCGCGCATCCCCCGGATGATGTAGGGCGCCTGGCTCATCGACTCCATGCCCCCCGCGAGCACCCACGAAGCCTCGCCGAGCGCGAGGAACCGGCCCGCGAGCGCCACCGACTCGATCCCGGACCCGCAGAGGCGGTTGATCGTCAAGGCGGGCGTTTCGATGCGGCAGCCGGCCTTGAGCCCCACGTGGCGCGCCCCGTAGATGGAGTCGGAGCTGGTCTGCATCGCGTTGCCGAAGATGACGTGGTCGATCCACTCGGCCTTGGCGCCGCTGCGCTCGAGGGCGGCCCGCGCCGCGGTCGCGCCGAGATCGACGCAAGAGACGTCCCGGAACATGCCGAAGCCCGGCGTGCCGGAGTACTCGGCCCACGCCGTGCGCGCGCCGTTGATGAGGACGATGTCCCGGTCATTCATCTTGGGACTCCTGACAGGCGTCTGACTTCAGACTTCTGACTTCAGGTCGACCGGATGTCCGAAGTCTGAAGTCGGACAACTCAGAATAGCGTCCTGCCCGAAGCGACGCCTTACTCGCCCGTGAATTTCGGCGGACGCTTCTCGAGAAACGCCTTCGTCCCCTCGCGCATGTCCTTCGTCTGGAAGCAGCGGCCGAAGTAGTCGGCCTCCAGGTTGAGCGCCTGGTCCAGGGGAAGGTCGAGACCGCGGTCGACGGCCTCGAGCGTGTACCGCACCGCCACCGGCCCGACGGCGAGAATCCTGCGCGCGACGCCCTCGCACTGCGCGAGGAGCTCCTCCTTTTTCACCACGCGGTTCACCAGGCCGATCCGGAACGCCTCGGCGGCGTCGATGGGATCCCCCGTGAGAAGGAGTTCGAGCGCGCGGCCCCGGCCCACGAGCCTCGGCAGACGCTGCGACCCGCCGTAGCCGCAGATGATGCCGAGCTTCACCTCGGGCTGGCCCAGTTTCGCGTGTTCCGCGGCGATGCGGAGCGTGCAGGCCAGGGCGATCTCGCACCCGCCGCCGAGGGCGAATCCGTTGATCGCGGCGATGACGGGCTTGCCGAGCTTCTCGATCTGGCGGGTGAACGTCTGTCCCCGCCGGGAGTTTTCCCGGGCGGCGGCCGCGTCGCATTGCGCGAGGACCGTGATGTCCGCCCCGGCGATGAAGGCCTTCTCCCCCGCGCCGGTCAGGATGACGGCCCCGATTTCCTTCCGGTCGCGGAATCCCTCGAAGGCCGCCACGAGATCCGCGAAGACGGTCGCGTCCAGGGCGTTCAGCTTTTCCGGACGGTTGACCGTGACGATCGCGACGCGATCCCGCTCTTCGATCTTGAGCGTTGAGCCCACGAAATTTCCTACTTTACGACCACGATAGAAACCGACTTGATCCGCACGGGTTGGCGCGGCGCATCGGTGTTGCGGTCCGTTTCCTTCTTCGAGATCGGTTCGACCACCTTCGTCATGTCGTCGGCGTCCACGCGCCCGATGGGCGTGTACTTCCCGTCGAGCGAAGGCAGGGTCGTCACGCAGACGAAGAACTGCGAGCCCGTGTAGCCGCTTTTCTCGTAGACCGAGAGGGAAATGGAGCCCCGCTCGTGCCGGATGGTCCGGTCCAGCTCCGCCTTGACGGCATACCCCGGCCCGCCCACTCCGAGTCCGTAGGGACAGCCCATGTGGATCCAGTTGCTCCGGACGATTCGATGGACGAGCGATTCGTTGTAGAAACCGCGGTTCACCAGGGACACGAAGTGGGTGACGTTGCAGGGCGACACCTCCGGGGAGAGCGCGATCCTGAACGTGCCCGCCTCCTCGACTTCGACGACGGCATTGAGACGGTTCCCTTGGGGAGCGGCGTCGACCTGGATCGTGAGGGGCGTCGAAGCGACCTCGCCGTCGCCACCCGCGTACTTGGCCGTGAAGGCGAAGGAGCCCACCGCGACGGCGGGCACGCGGTGGAGGAGGTTCACCGATTTCTTCGGACCGAGCGTCACCCGCATGAGCGGCAGGCGGGCGGCGATCTGGGGTTCCGGCCGCGAGATGGCCAGCACGTAGTCCCGCTTCCGGTCCCCGGCGCCCGTGAACGTGCCGCTCACCGCGAAGGAAAGCGACCGCTCCTCGTAGGCCAGTTCGGCGATCTCGGTTTCCTTGTCCCCCGTGTTCTCGAGCCGGACCTCGAACTGGACTTCCTGTCCCAGCTGGACGCGGTTCCGGTCGGCGGCGAGCGTCAGCTTGAGGGACTTGGAGGCGGTATCCTGGGCCGAGGCGAACGGATTCGCCGCCAGGACCACCACCGCGAACAGGGCCATCCTCATTGGTTCTCCTTTTGGGCCTAGCCAGTGCTCAGAAATCCGACATCAGATATCAGCCCGAACCGAGGACATCTTTCTGAAGTCGGATGTCTGAAGTCCGACGACTATCAATCTGGCTACTTCGACCCCTTTTCAATCAATGTGATCTTCTTGATGACGACGTCGACCCGCGGCCGGTCCTCGTGATGGGCCCCGCAACAGGGCGTCGGTCTCGGCTCGAGTTCCTTCCCGCACTTCGGGCAGGGCGAATGGTCCGTCGGGACCTTCTCGATCGCTCGAAGCACGGGCTCTCCGGCGACCATCTGGCCGAAGACGGTGTATTTCCCGTCGAGGGCCGGCAGGCGCGCGAAGCAGATGAAGAACTCGGTGCTGGCGCTGTCGGGGTCGCCCGTCCGGGCCATGGAGAGGGTCCCGACGTCGTGACGGTACTCGTTGAATTCCGCCTTCAACCGGAACCCGGGAGGGTCCTTGAATTTCCCGCCCTGCATCATGAATGAGGGGATGATGCGGTGGAAAGTGAGCCCGTCGTACCTCCCCTGCCGGGCGATGTCGGTGAAGTTGAGGACGTGGCGGGGCGCGACCTCCGGGAAAAACTCCAGGCGGATATCCCCGTGGTTGGTCTCCACGGTCGCCACCCAGTCCCTCACGACGAAGGGCTCGATCGTGTTCGAGGTCGCGGTTCCCTGTTTCCAGGTGAGCTTGACGATGCCCTCGCCCGCCTTGG
>DASXTT010000241.1:0-8466 GCA_036505255.1 Planctomycetota bacterium
CGCTCGTCGATGAGGAGCACGATGAGGTCGACCTCCTTGTGGTTCTTGAGGACGCTGTTGGCGATCTTCTGGAGCAGGACCGTCTTGCCGGTCCGGGGCGCGGCGACGATGAGGCCGCGCTGGCCCTTGCCGATGGGCGCGATGAGGTCCATGACGCGCATCGACAGCTCCTGCGGCTCCGTCTCGAGCATGATGCGCTCGTTCGGATGGAGCGGGGTCAGGTTCTCGAACGCGATGCGGGTCTGGGCCTCCTCAGGGTTCACGTGGTTGATCGCCTCGACCTTGAGGAGGGCGAAGTACTTCTCGCCGTCCTTGGGCGGGCGGATCTGGCCGGAGATGATGCTGCCGGTCCTCATCCCGAACCGCCGGATCTGCGAGGGCGAGATGTAGATGTCGTCGGGGCAGGGGAGGTAGTTGTACTTGGGCGACCGGAGGAAGCCGAACCCCTCTGGGAGGATCTCGAGGACGCCCTCGCCGAAGAGCAGGCCGTTCTGCTTCGCCTTCTCCTGGATGATCCGGTAGATGAGCTCCTGCTTCTTGAGCCCGGCGACGTCCTTGATGTTCTCCTGCTTGGAGTACTTCAGCAGCTCCGCCATCGTGCATTCCTGGAGCTTGCTGAGGTAGATCTCCTCGCGCTTGACGCGCTCGTATTTCTCGTTGGCGTCGGGCTTGGCGACCGCGGGGGCCGGAGCCCGGGCCGCGTCGTTCTTCGCCTCGTCCGCCTCGATCTTCTTGTCGTCCTTCGGCTCCTCGTCGCCGACCGGAGCGCCCTCATCGCGCGGGGGCGTGCGTGGGGCCATGGAACCTCCCTTGGTTGGTGCTGTCATAGGCTTGCGATCTCCTGCAGGATGGTCTCGACCTGCCGTCTCGTGGCGGCGCGCGCGCCGCCGTTGTCGATCACGTAATCGGCCCGCGCCCGCTTCCGGGCCAGGGGCCACTGCAATTTTTCCCGGCGGCGCCATTCCGCCGCCGTCCAGCCCCGGCGGGCCGCCCGCCGGATCCGCGCGGCCCGGGGCGCGTCCACGAAGACGAGCGCGTCGCACCAGCGGTCGGCGCCCGTCTCCAGGAGGAGCGCCGCTTCCACTATCACGACGCCGCCCCGGCGTCGGACCTTCGCGATTTCCTTCCTCAGCTCCCGCGCGATGCGGGGATGCAGCAGCGCGTTCAGCCGCGACGCCGATCCGCGCGACGTGAAGGCGCGCCGGGCCACCTCGGCCCGATTCACGCGGCCTCCGCGCAGGACTCCGGGACCCCACCAGCGCGCCAGAGTCCGCCGCACGGGGGGCTCGTCGATGATCCGGTGGGCGATGCGGTCCGCGTCGATGAACGTCGCTCCCAGGGACTCAAAATCCGCCGCCACCGCGCTCTTCCCGCTCCCGATGCCTCCAAGGAGGCCGAGGATCCGCAGCTTCGGAACCGTCACGGTCCGTCGGCCGGGGAGGGGTGCGGAATCGAACGCATCTGCCTGTGGTATTTCCGGGGAAGTTGCTTACGGCCCGCGTGGAATGCCTTAAACCCTCATTCACGTTATCACCCTCCCTGGAGCGTGTCAACCGAATTCGAACCCGGCGGGGTCCGATTTTTCGAGAAGTTCGGGCAAGGTTTGAGACGCCGCCGTCCGTCCTAGATCATGACGGCCGGGGGCGCCAATTCCTTGACGGCCGGGGGGCGGCCCCTACAATGGCCCGCAGATCGGGCCTTTTCCGCGCGCATGGGGGATATCGGATGAACAAGACCGGACGGCGGACCCGCGGCGACCGCGGCATTTCCCTGGGCCTCGTGATCCTCCTCGTGCTCGTCACGATGATCCTCTCCTTCAGCGCCGTGGCCTCCTGCGCCCGCCACAAGGAGATCCTCGCCGAGAAGACCCGCCTCGAGAAGGCGAAGCAGGCCGAGGAGGCCCTGACCGAGACGCTCATGACCGCGATCAAGAACGGCGTCAAGCCCACCGGCCTGGCTCCCACCGGGGAACCGGACAACGATTGGATCGCCGCCAACATGATGCCCACCAAGTCGGAGGAGGAAGTCAAGACCCGCCGGGGGGTGATCTTCAAGCCCGGCGACGAGAAGGATGAGGCCTACCGCGAGATCCGATACGGCACGCTCGAGAGCCTCCTCATCGAGATGGCCGACCGGATCGCCCTCCTCCAGCTCCGGTACGAGCGCGCGAAGCTCGAGGCGGACCTGGCCCGGGCCTACGCGGAGAAGAAGACGGCGGCGCGCCCCGAGGTCCTGAAAGACAAGGAGCAGTTCAAGGCGCGCCTGCAGACCATGATCAAAGAGGTGAGCGACCGGATCGCGGCGGTGGACAAGGCGTACAACGAGCGCAAGGCGGGCCTCACGGCCCAGGCGGACAAGCTCAAGGGCGAGATCGAGCAGGAGCAGGCCCAGTTCCGGGAATTCGAGCGGCGCGAGACGGGCCGCATCAAGAAGATGCGCAACGATCTGGAGCAGATGAAGCAGAAGGAAGTGCTCAAGCACCGGGTCGCCGTCGCCCACGGCAAGGTCCTGCGCCCGGACACGCCCCAGAAGAGCGCCTTCATCGACCTCGGAAGCCGCGAACGGGTCGTCCCGGGTCTGCGCTTCCTGGCGGCCCGGATCGGGTTCCAGGGCAAGTTCGAGTACAAGGCGGTCCTCGAGGTGAAGAAGGTGTGGCTCGACACCAGCGAGGTCGCCATCGTGCGCGCCATCGAGGGCATGGGGCCCGTGATCGACGGCGACCTCATCGTCAATCCGTTCTACAACCCGCGCCGGCCGGTCATCGTGGCGTTCGCGGGGCACGTCGGCGACCGGGCCTTCAACCTGCGCTCGGGGGAGAACAACCCCAAGCCCCTCCGGTTCTCCGCCAAGGAGGCGGCCAACCGGATCAAGGAGATGGGCAGCGAGGCGCGGACGAGCGTGACGCTCGACGCCGACTTCGTCCTCTTCACGGAAGTCACGACCGAGAACACGACCCGGGACTCGTGGCCCGACTACCGCAAGGCGGTCCTGCTGGAGATCCCCATCGCGGACGCGGCGGACTACTACGAGTTCCTCGGCGGCTAGTCGCCGGACCCCGAATCCAGGGAGGATGAGATGGCCGAGTTCGTGACGCGCCAGGAGGCCCAGCGGCGGCTGTGGATCGTCGTCGGCTGCGGCGTCATCAGCGTCCCCGCGCTCGTGTTCGGGCTGATCTCGTTCAAGGGGATCCTCGACCAGGACAAGGCGGACCAGCCCGGCACCGTCGCGCGCCTGCGGAAGGAGATCGCGGAGAAGGCCGCCGCGAACCGCCAGCTCCGCGACAATTACCGCGACTACTCGAAGAACATCGGCTGGCGCAACGTCTCGTACAGCACCGTGGCCCGGGCCGCGGACGCGGGCTTCGCCAGGCCCGACCAGGCCGCCGGCCTTTCCCCCGAGGCCCTCGCGCAATTCCTGGACTGGTGGGTGACCGACATGTTCCCCCGCCTCGACATCAAGGGCTACGTCCTCTGGAAAGCGGAGGGGCCCGGCGACCGGCTGACCCTGACCAAGCTCTTCGACGAGCTGGACAAGAAGGAGAAGGACCTGGTCACCAAGACGGGGACGCTCCAGGCGGACCGCGATCGCGACCGCAAGAACGGGATGGACACCGCCAAGGAAACCGTCAGGATGGATGACGATCAATTGAAGCAGATCGACCAGGCGGGCACGGGCTTCAAGGACACCTACAAGCAGTCCCTGACCCAGCTCCGGAACAACGAGCAGAAGTACCAGCTCGAGCTCGACGGCGACGGGACCCCGGCCAACGGCGGCCTCGCCGGCCAGGTCTACGGACTCCAGGCCGAGCTGACGGAAACCCGCAACTACAACCTCAACCTCAAGGGCCAGCTCGAACAGCAGAAGCGGGAGCTCCAGAACCGCATCAACTGGCTCATCTACCGCCAGGAGGAAGCCAAGGAGCGCAAGGATCCGGACGGGGAGATCCTCTCCGTCGACTCCGCCCAGGGCCTCGGCTTCATCGACCTCCTCCAGGCGGACCGGATTTTCCGCGGAGGCCGCTTCAAGGTCTACTCGCTCGAGAAGGGCGGCGAGAAGCGGGACAAGGGGGAGATCGAGATCCTCGAGGTGGCGAAGGAGCACGCGAGCAAGGTCGCGATCTACAACGCCCGGGCGGAAGACCCCATCAAGTCGGGAGACCGGATCTACAACGAGACCTACGAGCGCGGCAAGGCGCGCAACATCGCCATGGCGGGCCGCCTGAGCGGGAAGCTCTCCAACGAGGACGCCATCCGGAAGATCAAGGAGTTCGGCGACTTCTACCAGGAGCGCGTCAGCGAGCGGACCAACTACCTCATCGTCGGCGAGGGGTACGAGGACGATCCCAACTGGAAGCTGGCGCAGGAATACGGGGTCAAAGTGATGATCGAAAAGATATTCCTCGAATACCTGGGGGTTCCCCAGTAAAGCCCTCAGCCGACAGCTTTCAGCCGTCAGCTTCAGAAGTGTTCAGCTGGAAGCACTCAGCCCGAACCATCGCAACGTGAATCCGTCCTCCCACCTGCGTTGATCGCGGAACGCGGCCGGCTTCGTTTCTTTCTCTCCGGCTGATAGCTGACAGCTGACAGCTTCTGAAGCTGACGGCTGAAAGCTGTCGGCTGACAGCTACAATGGGCTCATGGCCACCGCGACGCAGACACCCCCGTCCGACGCGACCGAAGTGCGGATGACCTTCGGGGAGCACCTCGAGGAGCTGCGGTGGCGGCTCGTGAAGTCGCTCATCGCGTTCGGCGTCGCCTTCGTGGTCGCGGCCGTCTACTACGAGAAGCTGCTGAGGATCGTCGTCCAGCCCCATTTCCGGGCGATGAAACTGCTGGGCGTCGAGGAGGCTCAGGCGAAGCTCCTGCAGCTGAGCTACACGGGACCCGTATGGGCCCTCATGAAGCTCTCCTTCATCGTGGCCCTCTTCGTCGCCTCTCCCATCGTGGCCTACCAGCTTTGGAAATTCGTGAGCGCCGGGCTCTACAAGAACGAACGGAAGTACGTGACGCGATTCGCGCCCGTCTCGTTCCTGCTCTTCGCGGGGGGGTGCGTCTTCGGTTTCTACATCCTCATTCCGTACGGTCTCTACGGCATGAGCCAGATGGCGAACGACCCGAAGCACACGACCCTGATGTTCGCGCTCACGGATTACCTCAACCTGGTGATGACCCTGACCGTGGTGACCGGGATCATCTTTCAGCTTCCGCTCATCATGGTTTTCACCAGCGTCCTCGGCTTCACGTCCGCCAAGACGTGGCTTAAATGGATCCGCTTCGCGATCGTGGCCATCTTCGTGGCGGCCGCGATCCTGACGCCCTCGCCTGACTGGCTCAGCCAGGTCCTGCTCGCGGTCCCCCTGCTGGTGCTCTACCTGCTGGGCATCGCGCTCTGCGCGATGTTCGGCAAGCCCCGGGAGCGCCCGGCCAGGGCTTGACGATCCCCGGCCCCGGCCCTATGGTGGCGGCCCCATGGCAGAAAAAGGACCCGCCGCCCGCGTCGCGCTCGTCGGAATCCAGGGCTCCGGAAAGACCTCCCTGTTCTGCGCCCTCACGGGGATGGAGTACGCCCGGGCCGCCGCCCACGCGGGAAAGACGGCGGGCGCGGCGGTCCGGGTGCTCGACCCGCGCCTGCTCGAGGCCCACGAGAAGAACGGCCCGCAAAAAAAGCTCGTCGCCCCCTCTCTCGAATTCCTCGACACCCCGCCCATCGCCCTCCAGGATCCCGGGAAGGCGGACAACCCGGGCATCTTCGCGACCTTCCGCGAGGCCGACGGCTTTGCGGTCGTCCTGAAGGCGTACGACCTCGAGGGAGACCGGAAGAAACAGACGGCGGACCAGCTGGCGGCCGTCCGGGGCGAGTTCCTCCTCGCGGACATCGACGTCATGCAGAAACGGATCGAGAAGCTCCGCGCCGAGGTGAAAAAACCCCTGCCGACGGTCGAGGAGTCCAAGAAGGAGCTCGCGGTGCTCGAGCGGCTCGCCGAGGCGGTCCTCGCCGGCGACGCGGGCGCCTTCGCCGGGCTCGGCCCCGAGGACGAGAAAAAACTCCGGGGGTTCCAGTTCTTTTCGCGCAAGCCCATGATCCCCGTGGTGGACATCGGGGAGGGCGACCTGGCCGACCCTCCCCGGCCGACGGCCGACGCGATCCCGGTCTGCCTGAAGCTCGAGGCGGAGCTGCTCGCCATGGAGGAGGGGGACCGCGCTTCGTTCATGAAAGACTACGGGCTCGCGTCGCTCGTCCTGCCGGGGCTCGCCGTGACGCTGTACGACCGCATGGGATTCCAGACCTTCCTGACTTTGGGCGACAAGGACACGACCGGATGGGCGCTCCGGAAGGGGAGCACCGCCTGGGACGCCGCGGGGAAGATCCACACCGACATCCAGAAGGGCTTCATCAACTGCGAGGTCGTGTCGTTCGCCGACTTCCGCGCGCACAAATCGGCGCACGACGCCGCGGCCCACGGCAAGCAGCGAGTCGAAGGGAAGGCGCACAAGCTGGCCGATTTCGACATCATCAACATCAAGACGAGCGCTCGCTGACGCTCGCGCAGATTGTGGATGGTGGATTGTGGATTGTGGATTGTGGATGCGGACATCGCCGCTCCAGGCGCACACCTTGTTGATGGCCGACCTCGTTGCAGGCAATTCGCAGGGATACGAGGATCTGAGAATCTACAAACAGTCGCACTCGCTCGGGGTTAGAGTGCATGCCCTGACCCTGCAACTTCCACGCTTTGAAATGTATGAAGAGGGATCCCAAGTCCGCCGCTCATCCAAGCGGGTTTCGGCAGGAATTGTCGAAGGCTACCGTCAGAGAAAGTACCGCGACGAGTTCATTCGCTACTTGTACCGCTCTCTCGGATCAGCGGACGAGACACGAGAGCACCTCGGGTATCTCCTCGAAACCGGTTCCGCCGCCGGTCACGCGGAGGTTGCGGAGTTGATTTCATCCTACGCTTCGCTTTCCCGGCAGTTGGCGCGGTTCATCGCGGGCGTTGAGCGGTTTCATACCACACCAGCATTCGTTCCGCGTCATCCACAATCCACCATCCACAATCCACAATCGGAGATAAAATGACCGCTCATGGCTAAGGTCGCTCTTGCGTATTCGGGCGGGTTGGACACCACGATCTGCATCCATTACCTGCGCCAAGTGAAGGGGATGAAGGTCTACACCTTCTCCGCCAACCTGGGGCAGCCCGAGTACCTGGAGCCGCTGGCGGAGCGAGCCGTCGAGATGGGCGCCGCGGCCGCCAACCTTGCCGATCTTCGGGAGAAATTCGCCCGGGACTTCATCTTCCCGTCGCTGCGCGCCGGGGCGGTTTACGAGCAGGGGTATTACCTCTTCTCGGCGCTCTCGCGGCCCCTCATCATGCAGGAGCTGGTCGAAGTCGCGCGGCTCGAGGGCTGCGAGGCGATCGCGCACGGCTCGCGGGGGATCGGGAACGACCGCATCCGCCTCCGAAACTGCAGCCGGGCGCTGGCGCCCGATCTCGAGGTCCTGGCGCCGCTCGAAGAGCTGGGTCTGGCCTCTCCCGCCGACGACCTCGCCTACGCGAAAGAGCATGGGATTCCCTTCGAGAGCGAGCGCCAGACCCTGTGGAACTCCGAGCAGAACCTCTGGGGCAACAACATCCAGCTCCGGGGCGCGATCGGCACCTGGGAGGAGCCTCCGAAGGACACGTACGTGATGACCGTGCCCCCCGCGAGCGCCCCGAACCGCCCCGTCGTGGTCGAGATCGCCTTCGTCCAGGGCCGGCCGGTCTCGATCGACGGCGAGGAGATGGGTCCCGTGGAGCTGATCGGGAAGCTCAACCAGATCGGCGGGCGGTGCGCCGTCGGGCGGTTCGACGTCGTCGAAAACCGGATCACGGGGATCAAGACCCGGGAACTGTACGAGGCTCCCGCCGCGGCCGTCCTCCACGCCGCCCACCGCGGGCTCGAGGCGATCACCCTGGAGCGCAACGTCCTCCACTTCCAGGAGGGGCTTTCCCACAAGTTCGCGGACCTCGTCTACGAGGGCCACTGGTTCGAGCCGGTCCGGGAGGGCCTCGACGCCTTCTTCGCCCGCGTGAACGAGCGCGTGACGGGCACGGTGCGCCTCTCGCTCTTCAAGGGGGTGATCTCCGTGACCGGCCGGAAGTCCCCGAACTCGCTCCTCGCCGGCCGGAACGGCTCCCCGGCGCGATGAAGGCCTCCCGCGTCGCCGTCCTTTCCACCGGCACCGAACTTCTTCGCGGCCGCTCGGTGGACACCAATCTCGCCTCCATCGCGCGCACCCTGGAAACGATCGGCCTTGAGGTCCATTACCACGTGACCTGCCCGGATGATCTGGACCGCCTGGTCGAGGAGATCCGGCTCGCCTCGGCCCGGGCGGAGGTCGTGATCCTCACCGGGGGGCTGGGTCCCACCGAGGACGACTTCACCCGGCGCGCGGCCGCCGAGGCCTTCGAACGTCCGCTCGTTT
>DASXTT010000242.1:0-16999 GCA_036505255.1 Planctomycetota bacterium
GCTTACCCCGAGAGCGGGGCATCCGAGGGGAGGAAACGGAACGGACCCGCGGTACCAAGACGCGCATGCCCCCGCGCTCGATTCGTTCCGGCTCGAAGCTCGACGCTTCGGAAACTGGAATCTGGAAACTGGGGTCTGGAAGCTATACCAGGCCGCCGGCGCAAACCCACCCGGTCGACCAGGACCACTGGAAATTGAAGCCGCCGATGCGCCCGTCCACGTCGAGAATCTCCCCCACCAGGTGCAGTCCCGGACATTTCCGCGACTCCAGCGTCCGGGGATCGACCTCCTCGAGCGGCACGCCTCCCGCCGTGACCTCGGCGTAGTTGTAGCCCCGGCTTCCCGACACGGCGAGCGGCAGGGCCCCGATGGACTCGACCAGCCGGCGGCGATCCTCGCGCGTCAAGTGCGCCATGCGGACGGCGGGATCGACGCCCGAGGCGACGACGAGCCGCTCGGCCAGGCGCGACGGAAGGCGGCCGGCGAGGACCGTCGGCGGCGCCGCGGTCGGGCGCTCGACGGCGGCCGCCCGGAGCCACGCGTCGATCGATTCCGGGGTCTCGCCCGGCAGGAGGCGGACCCGAACTTCGACGGGCCGGCTCTCCAGGCGCGCCCGAAGCCAGATCCGGGAGGCGTCGAGAATCGCCGGACCGCTCACCCCGAAGTGGGTCCAGAGCATCGCGCCGGGAATCCGTTCCGGCTTCCCGTCCCCCACGCGGACCGAGACCTCCACGTCGTGCGAGATCCCGGCGATCTCGCGATGGAAGCCTTTCTCGAGGAGAAGCGGCACAAGGGCCGGGGTCGGCGGCACGATCGAGTGGCCAAGCGCCTTCGCGAAACGGTAGCCGAGCCCGTCGCTGCCGGTTTTCGGGAGCGACATCCCACCGGTGGCGAGGACGACGCGCCGCGCGGGAATCGACTCCTCTTCCGTGACCACCTCGAAGCCGTCGCCGGCGCGCCGGACGTCCGTCACCCGGCGCCCGGTGAGGAGCCGGACGCCCCGCCGCCCGGCCTCCGCGAGCAGGGCGTCCAGGACGGTGCGCGCCTGGTTGGAGTCGGGAAAGAGCTTGCCGCCGGGCTCCTCGTGGAGCGGGACGCCGATCTCGCGGAAGAAAGCCGCGGCCCTCGGCGCGTCGAATTCGCGCAGGATCCGCCGCACCACGGGGCGTCCCCCGCCCTGGAAATCTTCCTCGGTCACGACGGAGTTGGTGACGTTGCACCGCCCTCCGCCGCTCACGAGGATCTTGGCCCCCGGTTTTTTGGCGCCGTCGAGGAGCAGGACCGGCAGCTCGGGCCGCCGGCGCCGGGCGAAGATCGCCGCGGCCAGCCCCGCGGCCCCGGCTCCCACGATAACCGCGTCTCGGGTCATGCGTCAGCGCCCATCAGGATTCTTACTGATCCACATGTCGATCCCGAGCCAGAGACTTCGCGAGAGCTGGAAGAACATGAGCGGGAAGAGCAGGCCGATCGCCAAGGCGACGATGAGGCCCGCCGTGGGCCGGCCCGCCAAGGTGAGCCAGAAGCCCAGGCCGAGCGCCAGGAAGGCGGTGAGGCCGTAGTTGATGTAGATGGCCCCAAGGTAGTAGCCGCCCTCGGGCCGGCAGTTGAATCCGCACGCGCCGCACCGCTCCTTCACCCGAAGGAGCCCGAGGAAGACCTTATCGCGGCCGCATTGCGGGCAGAGCCGCCGAAGGCTGCGACCGAGAATCGTTCGGAGCGTCACGCCTCCAGTCATAAGGAATCCGACAGCCGTTATCAACGGGTCAGGAGGACGAGGTGCTCGCGCCGATCCCCGGGCCGCTCCTGCGACGCGGCCGCGAGGACGTGGAATTCCGGGAGGCCGCGCAGGACTTCGTCGGTCCTCACCCGCTTCCCTTCGATCGTGCCCTCGCCGACCAGGAGGATCATCCGCCCGCCGGGGGCGAGGGGGATGCGGCGCAGGGAGTTCGCGAGGTCGTTCGCGTATTCCGCGGGATCCCGGCGCGCCCCGATCTCGTGACGCTCCGCGAAACTTCCGTCCTCGCCGAAGAGGGGATAACGGAGCCGGTGGTGGCGCGCGTAGTCGTAGACCCCTGGATAGGGGGGCGACGACAACACAAGGTCGAAGGGGCCGGCGAGCTCGACCTTTCGCGCGTCCGCCAGCTTCAGGTCGGGCTCGACGAACGCCACCTTCCTTTTGTAAAGGTCGGACGACAGTCGCAGGAGCATGCCCGTCAGCTCCACGCCCCGCTCGCGGAAGAACCGGAAGGCCGTCCCGGGCCGCCACGCCCGGAATTCCCGGTCGGCCACAGGCACGCTGTCGGAAACCTGGCGGGAGATTTTCACCACGACCGAGGAGAGGACCGCGCGAAGGATCCGCCCGATCACGGGGTCGCGCGATTCCCGGATCAACTCCAGGAGGAGGACGATCTCCTTCAGCGTGTGGGGCGGGTACCAGGCCCGGTCGCGTTCCGCCCACGGCGGGAGGGGCATGGACCGATGGACGATCTTGGCCGCCTGCGCGGCGATCCGCGCCGCCTCTCGCTCCACCGAGCGGCAGGCCTCCGGAGGAAGGATGCGGGTGCGGGTCCACGCGACCTCGATCGCGACGCGCGACACGTCGACGCCGGTGAACGGCCGTCCCGACCGGACCGCCTCGAGGGCCGTCGTCCCCGACCCGACGAACGGGTCGAGCACGCGCGTCCCGGGGAACGCGTCGATCGCCCGGCGCGCGGTGTCGGGGTGCATCCGGGCCGGCCAGGGATGGAAGCCGTGGGTGAAGGGGAGCGGCGAGCGGGGGTCGACGTCGAGGCACCGGGCCAGGGCCTCGGAGAGGGCGGGGTCGCCCGTCCGCCCGGCCCTCCCCCCGACGTTCGACAGGCTCCGGCGCCGCCCGCCCGGTGATATCATCGTGATATCATGATGATATCATTTTGATATCATCCTCCCGGAGGTGACCCATGGTCCACGAGTCCGCCTGGCCCCCCGCCAAGCCCAAGACGCTCCTGCTCCGGCTCAAGCCGGCCCTCCACCGGGCCCTCGTCCGCTGGGCGAAAGAGGAAATGAGAAGCGTGCATGCCCAAGTAGAGTATGCGCTGCGGAAGGCGCTGGCCGAATCCGGTAAGGCGAGACGTTAGCCAGCGCCGGCTCCCAGTTTCCAGTTCCCAGTTCCCGGTCTGGCTGCAAGCTTCAAGCTGGAAGCTTCTGAAACTGGATACTGGCAATTGGGTACTCGGAGCTTGCGGTCAGGCCGGCCACTCCGCGCAAGTTGACCGCTCCGTCGCGCGCAGAGCGAGCCGGTCCCCGGCGGCCCCGATCGGCGTGGGATAATTCTTCGTGACGCACGCGAGGCACAGGTCGCCCGCCGGAAGGTTGAGCCCGCGGATCAGCCCCTCGATCGAGATGTAGTTCACGCTCGTCGCCCCCACCCACGCGCGGATCTCCTCGTCGGACCGACCCGCGGCCACGAGCTTCGACTCGTCCGGCGTGTCGATCCCGTAGAAGCACGGGCCGACCACCTTCGGGCAGAAGTAATAGAGGTGGACCTCCCTCGCCCCGAGGTCGAAAAGCCTCTGCGCGATCTTCCGCGCCGTCGTGCCCCGGACGTTCGAGTCGTCCACGACCGCCACGCGCCGCCCCTCCACGAACTCCTTGATGAAGAGGAATTTCTCGTCGATCGCCTGCTCCCGCTTCTGCTGGGAGGCCTCCTGGAAGCTCCGCTTGGCGCCGACCTTGATGATCCCGTTCTCGAAGGGGACGCCCCACCGGCGCGCCATCTCGATGCCCGCCGAAACGCCCGTGCCGGGCACTCCGATGACGACGTCCACCCGGGATTTGTGGGCCGCGTACTCGTCGGCGAGGACCCGGCCGAGGTCGCGCCGGGCCGTTTCGACGACCCGACCCATGAACTTGGAGTCGGGCCGGGCGAAATAGACGAACTCGAAGAAGCAGAAGGCGCCCCGGGACCCGGTCACCCGGTCCTTGTGGACCCGGAGCGTGTCGGACTCCACGAAGATCATCTCGCCGGGCTCGATCTCGCGGATGTCGTGGTAGTCCCCGAAATAGTTGAAGACGCTCGACTCGCTGGCGAAGGCGACCTCGCGCGAGCCGAACATGTCCCCGGGCTTCTCGCGGAACGCGACGCACGCGGGGCGGATCCCGTGGGGGTCCTTGAAGGCGAGGAGGCCGCGCTCCGTCACCGTGAGGCACGAGTAGGCGCCGACGAGGTTCCGGTGGAGGTCGCGGACGGCGTCGAAGAGCCGCGCCGCATACGTCTCCGCGTCGCATTCCTCGTGCGCCTTGCGTTCGAGGAGGTGCTCGATCAGGTAGTTCTGGATGACCTTCGCGTCGACCTCGGTCTGGAACGTGTAGCCCTTCGTCATGAGCTCCTTGCGGGCGGAAAGGAGGTTGACGAGATCGCCGTTGGCGCAGGTGCGCAGGCCGGGGCGGTCGCTGGCGACCGGCTGCCGGTTGCGAAGGAGCAGTTCCTTCGTCCCGCCGCCGGTGGTCGCGTACCGCGTGTGGGCGACCCCGACCGAGCCGCGGAGCTGGCCGAGGTCGTAGTTCTGGAAGACGGTGGAGGCCGGGCCGAGGCCGCCGTGGTCCCAGAAGAGCCGGCCGTCGTAGGTGGCCACTCCGGTGGAGTGCTCGCCGCGCGACTGGAGCCGCTCCGCGGCCGCCACGAGCCGGGGGGCGACGGGCTCGAAGCCCACGATGCCGAAGATGCCGCACATGAGGACGCATGGTACCGTGTGGCGGCGGAATCAGGAATCAGGAATCAGAGGAAAAGTCGCATCTATCGAGCATCAGGCATCCACAATCCACAATCCATAATCCATAATCTGACGCATGAGCCGCGCCGCGCGCATCGCGATCGCTTTTTCCCCGTTCCTCGCCGGGGCGGTCGCCGTGATTTTCGTGCCGCTCTTCGAGCAGGACCAGGTCTACCACCGGTTCGCCGACGCCCGGTCCTGGCTGGGGATCCCCAACTTCGGCGACGTGCTCTCCAACGCGGGCTTTGTCATCGCCGGCGCGCTCGGGCTGGCCCTCGTGCCCCGCGCGGTCCTGCTGGAAGCGAGGGAGCGGGCGATCTTCGCGGTCCATTTCGCGGCGCAGATCCTGACGGGCCTCGGGTCGGCCTGGTACCACTGGGCCCCCGACGACGCGCGGATGATCTGGGACCGGCTCCCGCTGACGGCGGCGATCCTGAGCTTCCTCGCGGCGGTTGTGGCGGATCGCGTGAGCGTCGCGGCGGGGTGGCGCCTGCTCGCGCCGCTCCTCGTCACGGGGGCGGCCAGCATGGCCTGGTGGAGGGCGACGGGCGATCTGCGTCCCTACATCGTCGTCCAGTTCGCCCCGATGATCTCCATCCCGCTGCTCGTGGCGCTCCTCCCGGGTCGGCGCCTGCGCGGCGGGGATTTCATCGCGGTCCTCGGGTGGTACGCCCTCGCCAAGGTGTGCGAAGTCCTCGACCGGCCGATCTTCGCGGCCCTCGGCGGGTCCGTCAGCGGCCACACGCTCAAGCACCTGTTCGCGGGCGTGGGCGCCGCCTGGATCGTCTGGATGGTGGCCCGGGCCGGCCGTGAAACGGACGCGGCTCCGTCTACCCGATCGACTTGAGGAACTCGGCGTTCGTCTTCGTTTTTTCGATGCGCTCCAGCAGGCCCTCCATCGCCTCGCGCGGCTTGCGGTCCGCGACCATCCGGCGCAGGCGGTGGATCGCGCGCAAATCCGCCTCGGTGTGGAGGAGCTCCTCGCGGCGCGTGCCCGAGCGCATCAGGTCGAACGAGGGGAAGATCCGCCGGTCCGCGAGGTCCCGGTCGAGGTAGAGCTCCATGTTGCCGGTGCCCTTGAACTCCTCGAAGATGACCTGGTCCATCCGCGAGCCGGTATCCACGAGCACCGTGCCCACGATCGTGAGCGACCCGCCCTGCTCCACCTTCCGCGCGGCGCCGAAGAAGGAGCGCGGGCCCTGGAAGGCGGCCGCGTCGATCCCGCCCGACATCGTCCGGCCCCGGTTGGGCGTCTTGTGGTTGTAGGCGCGCGTCATCCGAGTCAGCGAGTCGAAGAGGACGAGGACGTCCTTCTTCGACTCCACCATCCGCTTCGCCTTCTCGAGGACCTGCTCCGTCAGCTGGATGTGGCGACCCCACGGCTGATCGTTGTTCGAGGCGTGGATCTCCGCCGTCGTCCCCTTCAGGACCATCTTGAAGTCCGTCACCTCCTCCGGGCGCTCGTCGACGAGGAGCAGGAGCACCGCGACCTCGGGATGGTTCTTCAGCACGGCCTTGGCGATCTTCTGCAGGAGGGTCGTCTTGCCCGTCCGGGGAGGCGCGACGATGAGGCCGCGCTGGCCCTTGCCGATCGGCGCGAAGAGGTCGAGCACGCGCATCGAGAGCTCGCCCGGCTCGGTCTCCAGGCGCAGCCGCTGGTCGGGCTGGACCGCGGTGAGCGTTTCGAAGATGGATTTCGGCTTCGGATGCATGATGCGAATTCCGGGGGACGGGAACCGACGACCCGATTCTACGGGCGCCCGCGCCCCGGCATCAATCTATTTGAAGTGCGGAGGTGCAGAGCGCTGAAGTCCAAAGTCGGGCGTCGCGGAGCCCGGCGCTGGACATTGGACAACGGACTTTGAACTTGACGACCGCAGCACCGCAGCATCTCAGCACTTCAGCACTTCAGCACTTCCGACTCCCCCTCCTCGATCGGCTAAAATCCGGCTATGGCTCCAGTCCCCCTGTGGCTGAAGTTCGGCTGGACCGCGTGGACGGCCCTGTGGGCGGCCACCTACGCCCTCCACCACGGCCCCGAGAATTTCCTGTGGTTCTGCGACCTCGCCAACTTCGCGATCGCGGCGGGACTGTGGCTCGAGAGCCCCCTTCTCCTCTCCTGGCAGGCGGTGTCCGTCCTCGTCGTCCAGGTCCTGTACCTCGTCGACGTGGCGGGCCGGTATTTCCTGGGCTTCTTTCCGATCGGCGCGACGACTTTCATTTTCGACGAAAAAGTCCCGCTCGAGATCCGCCTCGTCTCGCTCTTCCTGCACGCCGTGACGCCGCCGATCCTTCTCTGGGGCGTGAAGCGGCTGGGGTACGACCGGCGAGCGCTCGCGGTCCAGATCGCCGCGGCCGCGGCGATCCTCGCGGTCAGCTACTTGGGCGGGCCCGACCGGGATATCAACTGGTCGCACGGTCCATTCGGCAAACCGCAAGCGGTGGTCGCGCCCGGCCTCTTCCTCGTTGTCGCGGTGGTGGGCTACACGATCCTTCTTTATTTGCCCGCGCATTTGTTTCTATCGCGGGTCTGGCCCCGGAAGTCGCCCGGAACGGTTCCCGCCCCCCCGGAGCCTCGGTAGCGATTCTTGTTGAACCCACGGTCCGGGTCGGCTATATCTCGCTTCGAGAGCGTTGAGAGCCATGCTGTACGTCGAAACCGCCCGTCCACGGAAGAGGGGTCATCGATGTGGGGGTCCGGGCAGGCCGGTGGGGATGCTCCAGGTGCGGGCAACCCCGAAGAGGCCGACGATTTTCGCATCCGCCTGAGCGCGGCCCCGGAAGCGATCATCCTCCTCACGCGCTCCGGCCGCCTCGTCCTTCTCAACTCCGCCCAATGGGATCCGGAATCGATCCGGGATCTTCCCGGCGGAGGGGAGACGATCCAGATGCGCCTCCCCCTGCTGTTCCGCTCCGGCCTCGGAGTGGAGCTCGGCCTGTTTCCGGTGGGATCCCCGGCCAAGCCCCCGGCTCCGCCTACTCCCTCCAATGGCGGGGGCGAGGCTCGCGAAGGCGCTCCGACCGCGCAGGCCGCGGCCTATGTCGGCAACGTCGACGACGCGATCGTCGGCCTCTCCCCCGAGGGAACGATCACCTACTGGAGTCCGGGGGCCCAGCGGCTCTACGGATACTCGCCGGAAGAGGCGATGGGCCGGCCCCTCACCGCGCTCGTGCCGCCGGAGCGATTCGCGGAAGAACGAAGAACGCTTGAAAAGGTCCTCAAGGGAGAGCGGGTTCCGGCCTCCGACACCGAACGGCGCCGGAAGGACGGGAGCACGGTGGACGTCTCCCGCGCGCTCCTTCCCGTCACGGGATCGGACGGCGCGGTGTCGGGCGCCGCCGAAGTCGCGCGCGACATTTCCGTGCGCCGCAAGGCCGAGAAGGATCTCGTCCGCCAGGTCGCCGACCTGACCCGCTCCAACGCGGATCTCGAGGAGTACGCGCTGCGCGTGGCCCACGACCTCCAGGCGCCGCTGAGGATGGTCTCCGCCTACACGCGCATGCTCGCCAAGAAGCCCCAGGACGCCGAGACGGGCGACCTCATGATCAGCGCCGAAGAGGGGATGCGCCGCATGGAGGGCCTCATCCGCCATCTCCTGGATTACGCGCGGCTCGAGGCGAACCCCGCGAAGTTCGAGAAGGTCGACATCGCGTCGGTCCTCGAGCAGGCCCTCGCCAACCTGAAGCTCGCGATCAAGGAGAGCGGGGCCCGGGTGACCCACGACAAGATGCCTTCGGTCCAGGGCGACTCGATGCAGCTCGCCGAGGTCTTCCAGAACCTGATCGGGAACGCGCTGAGGTACCGGGGGCACGCCCCGCCGGTGATCCACATCGCCGCGGAGAAGCGCGCGGGGGAATGGCGGTTCTCCGTCCACGACAACGGCTCGGGCATCCCGCCGGAGCAGGTCCGGCGGCTTTTCCGGCCGCTGGAGCGGATGGCGCGGAACGGAATCGAGCCGGGGGCGGGGCTCGGGCTGGCGATCGCCAAGAAGATCGTCACGCGCCACGGGGGGCGCATCTGGGCCGAATCCGAGGTGGGCAAGGGGACCACTTTTCACTTCACGCTTCCCGAGGCCGCGTGAACTTTTATAGGAAAATGTGAAACCGCGCCACTGAATGGCCGATGAATAGGGTATACGGGGTCCTTCCGGCGCCTCGGCGCGCCGGACAGCAGGTGCGCGCATGAACGTCCCTTCCGTAGGGATCGCGGGGACGGGCCCGGTTCTCAGGGTCCTCCTCATCGAAGACGCCGCGGCCGACGCGGCGGCGATCGAGCTGATCCTCTCGGCCGATCGGGAGTTCCCCCGGTTCCACGTCACCCACGCCCCCTCGCTGGCGGAGGCCCGGGCGCAGCTGGAGCGCCACCCCGCCGACCTTATCCTCCTCGACCTCGTCCTTCCCGACGGCTCGGGGATCGACGCCCTGGAGTCGCTCCAGGAACGGGCCCCCGACGGGGCCGTCGTCGTCCTCACGAACCTCGACGACCAGCCGACGGCCGTCAAGGCCCTCCAGAAGGGGGTGCAGGACTACCTGATCAAGGGGCCCAGGGATCGCGCCGTGTTCATGCGCACCCTGCGGTACGCCGTGGAGCGCCACCGGTACCGGCGGATGCTGGAGCAGGTGACGGGCGAGCTCCGGGAGGCGAACTCCCAGCTGGAGCGCCTGGCCCTCCTCGACCCGCTGACCGGCCTCCTGAACCGGCGGGGCCTTCAGCAGGTCCTCTCGCGCGAGGTCAGCCAGCTCCGCCGCGACGGCTCGGAGCTGCTCGTCCTGCTGGTCGACATCGACGACTTCAAGCGGATCAACGACGCCCTCGGGTATGCCGTCGGGGACGTGGTCCTGAAGGAGATCGCCCGAAAGCTCCAGGTCTCCCTGCGAGCCACGGACGAGGTGGCCCGGATCGGCGGCGACGAATTCATGATGCTCTTCCCCCAGACGCGGCGCGCGGAGGGGATGCGCGTGGCGGAGAAGGTGCGGCTGGCCCTCAGCGGCTCGCCTCTGTCCGGGCCGTCGGGACCCCTGAGGGTCACGGCGAGTCTCGGCCTGCTCTCCGTCTCGCAGTCCACCCCGTCGATCGACGAGCTCCTCTCGCAGGCCCACGTGATCCTCACCCGGAGCAAGCGGAGCGGCAAGAACCGGGTCTCCTACGGCTGGAGCGCCACCCAGCGCGAGGAGGAGCACCACCCCCTCACGACGGTCCTCAACGGCCTGCGCGGCGGGGAAAGTCTCCGCGCCGTCATGCAACCGATCTACAACCTCGAGGACGAGCGCGAGGTGGGTTTCGAGTTCCTGTCGCGGCTCACGCCGGGCTCCTTCGAGATGCCCGACGACTTCTTCCGGCTCTCGCTCGAGGCGAACATCCTGACCCTCGTGGATCACCGGTGCTTCAAGAACTGCGTCGCGGCGGCCGCGGCGCTCCCGGCGGGCATCCGCCGGCACGTGAACCTTTTCCCCTCGACGATCCTCGACATCCCGGTGCAGCACCTCGTCGACTCGCTCCCCCCGAACGGGTCGCGCAAGGATTTCTGCATCGAGATCAGCGAGCAGCAGATCATCGGCGACCCCTCCTATCTCGCGGGGACGGTGGACGCGTTCAAGAGGGAGGGCGTCCTGGTCGCCATCGACGACGTGGGGTACGGCCGGAGCTGCCTGGAGAGCGTGGTGCTCCTCGAGCCCGACCTCGTCAAGATCGACAAGGTCTGCGTGAACGGGATCGGGCGCGACGAGTCGCGGACCCGGTCGCTCAAGCGGCTCATCAAGGTCGCGAACAGCCTGGGCGCGGAGATCGTCGCGGAGGGGATCGAATCCCGCGAGGATCTCGACGTCCTGCGCGACCTTGGAATCAAGTCCGGCCAGGGTTTCCTGTGGGGTGTCCCGGCCTAGTTTCGAGATCCCAGATCCCAGTTTCAGAAGTTTCCAGTTTCGAGCAAAACCCCGATCCACCACGTCAGCTTTCTCCAATCAGCATCATTTTCCGGCTCGTGACTTGCCGCTTCGGAAACTGGGATCTGGGGTCTGGAAACTGGGATCTCAACGATGCTTCTCGTCCAGATCATCTAGATTGCGCGGCCAATCGTTCTTCAATAAGCGAGATAGGGACCGATCGGCCAACAGCCTTCCCTCCGTCTGGCATTTCGCGCAGTAGTTCGTCTCGTTGTCCGCGTGGACGATCCGCCGCACCGGTGATCCGCACACGGGGCACGGTTTGCGGTAGCGTCCGTGAACCGCCATCCCTTCCCGGAAGGCGGTCACCTTCTCCGGGAATCCCGGTGCCGCCATCAGGCGGTCCGTCCATTCCTTCAGGACCGCACGGGTCGCCTCGAAGAGTCGGGCGATTTCCTCCGGGGTCAGCCGGTCGCTGCGTCGCAGCGGCGAGAGGCGCGCCCGGTGGAGGATCTCGTCCGAGTAGGCGTTGCCGATGCCGCTGAAGAGGCGCGGGTCGGTCAGGGTGCGCTTCAGGGTGTGGACTTCGCGCGTCAGGGCGGCGCGAAAGGAGTCCGGGTCGGCGGTCTCCACCTCGAGCCCGCCGGGATCGTGGGCCCGGAGCGCGTCCGCGCCCTTCACGAGGTGGAGGGAGGCCCGCTTTTTCGTCCCCGCCTCGGTCAGGAGGAGGGTCCCGTGCGCGAAGTGGAAGGCGGCCGCGCCGATGCGAGCGGGAATGGCGGCGCCCGGCGGGCGCCAGTGAAGCCGGCCGGCGATCATGAGGTGAAGGACGAGGCGGAGGTCTCCCTCCATTTCGAAGACGATGCGCTTGCCGAGCCGTTGGACGCCGGTTACGGCGCGGCCCTGGAGGGCCGAAAGAGGCGGATCGACGGAGCGGAGGAGGAAAGGGCCGGCGAGGCGGACGCGATCCAGGGGGCGGCCGGAGAGAAGGGTCCGGAGCCGGTCGACGTAGACCGTGATGTCGGGCAGCTCGGGCATGGGGTGCAGTTTCCAGCTCCCGGCGCCCCGCGTCCAGCCCCGGAAGCGGCGGGCTTCGAGCCGGCTCCGCGGAAAGATTCTTTCCTTGTTTTTCCGAACCGACTTCCCTTTCGCCCGGCGATAGTGTATATTTTATGCATGCCTCAGCTCCTCGAACCGCAGGATCCGTTCGTCGGCACGGCGGTCGGGAAGTATCGGCTGCGCGAGCGCGTCGGGGAGGGCCCCCACGCCGTCGTTTACCTCGCCGCTCCCGTTTCGGGCGAAACCCCCCTGATGGCCTTCAAGCTCTTCTCCCCCGAGGCCTCCGCCGACGCCGAATATGCCGCGCGCGGCTTCGATTCGGCCGAGGCCTCGCGGCGATTCACCCACCCGGGAATCGTCCGGGTCCTCGAGGTCGGACGGCAGGAAAACCGAGGCTACCTCCTGATGGAGTACGTCCCCGGAGGGAGCCTCGACAAGCTGCTCGAGACGGAGCGGCGCCTTTCGTTCGAGCGCGCGACGTGCATCGCGCGCGACATCGCCACGGCGCTCGAGGCCTCCCACGCCGCCGGGCTGATCCACCAGAACCTCAGGCCCACGAACATCCTCCTCGCCGAGGACGGCCGGGCCCGCATCACCGATTTCGGCCAGGGATGGCAGCCCCGCCTGGGGCGCGGCCTCCAGACCGACGACCCCATCGGCGGCCCCGTCGAGTACCTGTCGCCGGAACAGGTCCAGGGGCAGCTCGCCGAGCCGGGCTCCGACCTGTACGCGCTCGGACTCATCTACTACAAAATGCTGACGGGCAAGCTCCCCTTCCCCGGCGTGAACGACCGCGAGGTCGCGATGAACCGGGTCAAAGTGAAGCCCCGCTCGATCCGCGAGGCGTTTTCCGGCATCGACCCCCGGGCGATCCCGATCGTGGAAAAGCTCCTGGCGACGAATCCGGAAGCGCGCTTCGCGAGCGCGCGGTCCTTCCTCGCCGTGATCGATCCGTTCGTCAAGGGGAAGACCTCCAAGTCCTACTCCAAGTCGTCCGTCACCGCTCCCGACGTATCGGTGATCCCCTCCGAGATCCGGCACCGGCTGAGCTTCGCCTCCGCGGCGGCGCACTTCGGGCCCGGCCTCGCGCTCCTCGCGATCGCGGGGACGGTGGCCCGGGGGGGCGAGGGATTTTTCCAGGCACTCGGCTCCTTCTTCAACTCGACCGTCAGCCTCTGCTTCGGGGCCGCGGGACTCGCGGCTCTCGCCATCGGGTGCTTCCTGCTCCGGAAGGAGCTGAAGGACTCGGGGCGCGCGAGGGTGGTCCTGGGGCTCATCGCGGGGTCGGCGCTCTTCGCCCTGATCGGGACGGCGGCCCTCGATCGCTCGATCTGGTCGGGGAGGATCGGCGTCCTGGTCGCGCCCGTGAACGTGCTTCTCGCGGCCGCGGGCCTCGCGTGGTTCGGCGCGGCCCGATGCTACGACCAGGACGAGAACACGGTCGGGATGAGGGCGCCCAAGATCTGCCTCGGCCTGGCGGCGCCGCTCTGGTTCCTGGGGTGGGCCGCCGGCGACATCCTGGGGCCGTTCAGGGGGATGGCGGAGTCGATGGAATCGGCCGCACCGCTGGTCCTCGCCGCGTCGGCCGCAATGGCGATCGGCTTCGTCGCCCTCGCGGGGGCCTCGTGCCGGCCTCGCGTGCGCCGGCTGGGTGTCGCCCTCCTCGGCCTGGCGGCCCTGGCCATCGCGCTCTGGGGCGTCGCGGGGGCCGCGGGGAAGCTCGCCTCGCCCGGCTCGTGGCCCGGCGCCCTCCTCTCCGCCGGCGGCCACATGGCGGGGCAGATTCCCCGCTCCGGCGCCCCCGCCCTCCTCGCCCTCGGCCTGGTCGCGACCGCGGATTACATCCTCCGGGGCGGCCTCATCCGCCATTACGCGAAGGCGAAGAAGTAGCGCTTCCGGCCGCCGCCCCCGCGTATCATCGATCGCCATGACCCTCCGGTCCTCCGTCGCGGGGATTCTCCTGTCGGCCGCCGCCTGCGCCGGGCCGCCCGCCCCGCCGAACAGTCCCCCTCCCGTCGCCGGTCCGCCGGTCGATCTCGCCGGTGATCCCCTTCCTGAAGGGGCCGTGTGCCGGCTGGGCACGCGTCGCTTCCGGGTGGGAGGCCGCGTGTGGGCGGTGGCGATCTCGAAGGACGGCCGCACGCTCTACGCCGGCGGCGGCAAGAGCCTGCTTCGCTGGAACCTCCCCGACGGGAAGGGCCGACGCTCGTTCAACGGCCATCGCGGCGTGGTGGGATCGGTCGCCCTCCTTCCCGACCCGGGGCTGGTGATGACCGCGGACGGCGTGGGCCTCGTCGCGCTCTGGGATGTCGACACGGGCGAGCGGATCCGCGATTTCAACGGACACGAGGGGCGCGCCTGGTCCGTCGCGGTGTCGCCCGACGGCACCACAGCGCTCTCCGCCGGCATGGACGGGACGCTCGCCTTGTGGAACATCGCGACCGGCGAGCGCATCCGCTCCATCCCGGCGCACCAGGGCGCGGCGCTCTGCGCGGTCTTCCTCGGCGACGGCGCCCGCGCACTCTCTGGAGGGGCCGACGGGATCGTCGCGATGTGGGACCTCGCGACGGGCCGCCGCCTGAAGACGCTCGAAGGCCACCGGGGCGAGGTCTGCGGGCTCGCGGTGAGCCCCGACGGGCGGCTCGCCGTCTCCGCGAGCGGCCAGATGACCCCCGATGAAGGCCCCGAGCGCGGCGATTCGACGCTCGCCGTCTGGGACCTGGATAGCGGGCGCCGCGTCCGATCGATCGAGGGAACCTCGGGATTCCTGTGGGTCGCCTTTCTCCCCGACGGGAAGACGGTCGTGGCCGGGAGCTCCGACCGGACCGCGGCCCTGTGGGATCTCGAGCGCGGCGCCAGGACGCGCGCGTTCGAGGGCCTCGGAGACCGGTTCCATCCCGTCGCGGTCCGCGGGACGACGCTCGCCTGCGGGGACGGATCGGCCGTCGTTCTTTTCGACCTCGCGACCGGGCGCCGCCTCTTCGACGTCCCCGGACACACCGACGCCTTGGGAGGCGCCGCCTTCCTCCCGGACGGCCGCGCCGTCACGGCCGGGGCCGACGGTCATGTCGCCCTCTGGGACCCGGAGACCGGGCGGCGCACCGCCCTGTGGGACACGGGCGCGCTGGAGTTCGGCACCTTGGCCGTGGACGGCTCCCGACGAAAGGCGATCGTCGGAGGGTGGCGGAGCCCCTCCGCGATCCTCGATCTCGAGACCGGCGCCCGGGCCCCGCTCGGAGACATCTCCGCGCGGGCCGCGGCCTTCGCTCCGGACGGATTGTCGGCGATCACGGGGCTTCTCGACGGCCGCCTTCAGCTGTGGGACGCGCGGACGGGCGCCCTCCTCAGGGACTTGCAGGGGACGGCCTCGAGGAGCGTCGCCATCCGGGCCGACGGCCGGCTGGCCCTCGTTCCGGCCGGGGAGAAATCCGCCGCCTTGATCGATCTCGCGACGGGCCGCCAGGTTCGGGCGCTCGAAGGGCACGCCCGCCAGGTCGCCTCCGGGGCCTTCGCGCCCGAGGGGACGCTCGCGGTGACCGGCGGCGCCGATCGGACGATCATCGTGTGGGACTCCGAGACCGGAGACTTGTTGAAGCGCATCGACGCCGGATCGAACGTCACGTCCGTGACCTTCGGGCCGAGAGGCCTGGTCGCCTCCGGGCACGGCGACGGCTCCATCGCCGTCTGGGAAACGGGCACGGGCCGGAAGGTGCGGGCGTTCCGCGGCCACGAGGGTCCGGTCTTCTCGGTCGCGTTCGACGGCCCGGGCCGGCGGCTCATCTCCGGTTCGACGGACACCACCGCCATCGTCTGGCGTATCGAGCCCTGACCCGCGTATCATGACTTGATGCGGACCCGCCGCGCGTTTCCCCGGAAGACCCGCCGCTCATCCTCTCCCTTCGACCGGTACTCCTTCGTAGCGGTCACGGCGCGGGACCTTGGCGGGAGCCGGACCTTCTGGGTGGACCAGCTCGGTCTTTCCGTCACGGAGGAGGAGGCGGGGCGCTACTTCATCGTGGACGCGGGCGGATTGCGGCTGTGCGTGGATACCGAGGACGGAGACATCCACAAGGCTGGGAGCACCGACCCCGTCATCGGCCTCAAAGTCTCCTCGCTCGAGAAGACCCTTCGCGCCCTGGAAAAGCGGGGAGTGCGGCCGTCGAAGGGACCTGTCGCGGGGCGGCGCGGCGCCTGGGCGGTGATCCGCGACCCGGACGGGCGGGCCGTCGTCCTCACCGAGGCGGATTGAGGCCCGAGTCGGACCCCGACTCCCTATTTCTTTTCGACCATGTGGGTGTACGTGAGATCCCCGAGCCCATCCGAGGCGGTCACCCGCACGTAGTAGGTCCCGGCCGAAGGCGCACGGAAGGTGACCTCCCCCGTCGCCAGCCCGTTGGAGATGACTTCGGGCGACAGGTATGTCCCGATATAGGATATGGACGCGACGGAGCTTCCGACGCCGTCCAGAATCTCGAGGATCGGCGTCAGGATCGACCCGTTGCCCGAATGGTCGTAAAACCCATTGCTGTAGGACCCCGTGGCGGCGTAGATCGCGAACGTGACGAGCTCGCCTGTGAGGGCCGTGAAGCTGAAGACGTCCTGGTCGCCCGAGACATCGATCACTCCCGCGGCGCGACCCGCCCCGGACAGCCCGCTGGCCGTGCCCGTCGTGTCGTTCCCCTCCGTTTCGTAGGTCGACGCCTTGAAACGCTCGATCCGGAACGCGTAGTCGGTCCCCGCAAGGGCGGAGGCCTCCGCGGACACGACGAGGTAGAACGTGCCCGACGACTGGAGCATCGTCCGGACGCAGTTCAGGTCGAATTCGCTCTCGAAGGAAATGTGCTCCGAAATGCCGGTGAAATCGTCCAGCGCGAAATCGACGCGAATCTCGTCCACAGCTACCTCATGGCTGTTGAGGTCGTACCAGAAGACCCGCACCATGTCCCCGGCCGTGCCCGTAAAGGAATACCAGTCGAGGTCCGTCAGCGACGAGAGCGACCCGGTCACCACGTCGTCGTAGGCGATGGCCGTGGCCTCGGCCGTCGTGTCCCCCGTCTCGGACTCGGCCACCGCGGCGGAGGCGCTCTGCGTCGTGAAGGTCAGGAAATAGGGCGCGTCCCCGTCCGTGCCGTAGGTGGATTCCGAAACGCGGAGGAAATAGGTCCCTGAAGTCGTGATGAAATAGCTCAGCGAACTGTCGTAGAAGTAGACGTCGTCGTCGGTCCTGATCACCGTCGAGCCGTCCGGCGCCACCAGTTCGATCAGCGGATCGTAATAGTCGTTGTCCATGACGCCGGCGACCCCGT
>DASXTT010000243.1:0-4391 GCA_036505255.1 Planctomycetota bacterium
CGTGGATTGCCCGCCCTCGCTCGGCATCCTGAACGTGAACGGGCTCGTCTTCGTGAACGAGGTCTTCATCCCGATGCAATGCGAATTCTTCGCGATGCACGGGCTCTCGCTCCTCGTGAGGACGATCGAGATCGTGAAGAAGCGCCTCAATCCGGGCCTCGCGGTCACGGGAGTCATCGCCTGCATGTACGACGTGCGGAAAGGGCTTGCGCGCGAGACGGTGCGCGAGATCGAGCGCCATTTCGGGCCCCGCGTGTTCCGCACCAAGGTCCGCACGAACGTCCGGCTCGCGGAGGCGCCCAGCCACGGGAAGACGATCTTCGACTACGCACCCGACTCCTACGGCGCGGAAGACTACCGCATGCTGGCGCGCGAGGTGGCGGGGCTGCCCCTCGACCCGGTTCCGCTGATCCTTCCGGGCGATCTGCCCGCCCTCGCCGAGCCTCTCGCCCCCGATCCGGCCCCAAGGCCTTAGCCCATGGTCTGGCTCCTCGGGGCCGTCGTTCTGGCGCTCGTCGTCGTGCTCGCCGAGCGCCTCCTCGTGGCGCCCGAGGATCAGCTCACCCCCGAGGACCTGCTCGCCCTCCCCCACCACAAAGTCCGCCTGACCGCCCGCCTCGAGCGATACGTGCTGCGATTCGTCGACCCGCCCCTCCGAGGCGTTGAGGTCCGTTTCCTTGAAGGCGACCGTCCGCTGGGTTCCGCGATCACCGACGCCAAGGGGTTCGCGTCGATCGAGATCGATTCCGGACAGGCAGGACTCCGCCGCCTCAGGGTGGCGAGCCCCCGCACGGAAGAATCGCTCGTCCTTCGGGTGCTGCCGGGCGATTTTCCCGTGCTCGTTGTCGACCTCGACCACACGATCGCCGACGTCTCGCCCTTCCGGTTCGCCTTCCTGGACAACCGGAGCGTCCGGCCGCTCCCCGGAGCCGTGGAAGCGCTCCATTGGCTCGGGGATCGATTCGCCGTCGTCTATCTCACGGCGCGCGATCACTCCTTCCTGGGGAAGACACGCGAATGGCTGCGCCTCCAGGGTCTTCCCGACGGACCGGTCTTTCTGCGGCGCCGCCGATTCTGGTCGCAGCGGCCCATCGACCACAAGCTCGAACGGCTCGGCGAGCTGGCGCGTGATCACCGGCTCGTCGCGGGCGTGGGAGATCTTCCGGGCGACGCGAAGGCCTATCTCGCCAAGGGCCTGAAGGCTTTTCTGCTGGACCCCAAGGGAAGAAGCCCGACCATGGAAGGCGTGGTTCGCGTCCGGAGCTGGAAGGAATTGGAAGCGCGGCTCGGCCCTACTTTTGTCCCGCCAGCCAAGTGAGGTCGATCGGGCCTGAGTAGAACCGCTTGGGATGGGCGAGGGCGAGCCGCTGGGTCCGAAGAAGGGCGTTGTCCGGATCGAGCGCTTCCGCTTCGCGAAGGCACCCGACGGCCTCGTCGACCCGGGCGCGGCTGAGGAAAGTGCCGGCCGTCTGCAGGAGCAGTTCCACCCTCTCCAGGGTGCGGTCCCGGCGGCGCGGAGTCTCTTTTACATGCTTCGGCCGTTTCCGAAGGGCCGCCTCGGCCGCCTTGACGGCGAACGCCTCGCCCCGCGCCTGGACGCAGCCGTCTTCGTCGGTCAGGAACCAGAAGGGGAGCGATTTGACATCCCACACGCGCGACAGGCTGAAGGTCGCGTCGATCAACGGCGTGTGCGTGCCCGCGGCGGCCGCGTAATAGCGCATCGGCCGGCCCGGGCCCTCGGTGTCGAAGGCGATGCTGGCCACTTCCACCTCGCCGGCGTGTTTCCGGTGGAAGGACTCGAGGTCGCCCAGCGCCTCTCGCGAGGGATGCCAGCTCGCCCACCCATAGATGAGGGCGGGGCGCCCGAGAAAATCGCTGTGAGCGACGGAGCGGCCGCCCGTCGTCGCGATCCGGAACCGGCCCAGTTTTCCCGGCATGGTCCGGAGAGTATAGCCGGGAATCCCTCATCCGCCGCAGGCGGATGAGGGATTCCTTACCAGTCCAGCTCGTCCATCTCCCCCGACAGCTGCTTGATGCGCTTCTCGATGATCTGGTCGCGGCTCGCCTTGCGCTTCTCGAGCATCCTGGTGAGCTCCTCGAGCCGGCGCTTCAGATTTTCGACTTCGCGGGCACGCATCTGCTCGCGCAGATCGAAGAGCTTGGTGACGGCCTCCTTCAGCTTCGACGTCACCTCGGCGCGATCGTCCTTGCCGTCGGGCGGGAGTCTCCGCAGCTTGGCTCCCAGTTCCTGCGTTTCCCGCTCGAGTTTTCCCATCTCCTCCATGCGCCGCGCCATCTCGGGGTCCATGGGCGGACCCATCGGCCCGCCGAGATGCGGATCCGGGCGTTTGAGCTCCTCGCGGATCTTGTTCATTTCCGCCTGGAGCTCTTTCTGGTCCTCGGGCCCGACCTTGCGCATCATGCCCTCGAGTTCGGCGAGGCGCGCCTGCAGGCGCTCGCGCCGCTCCTGGTTGGCGGGCACATTCTCCTGTGGCCTCATGGCGGCCCGGGCCTCGCGCATCTCGGCGCGCGCCCTTTCGAGGCGGGCCATCATTTTCTCGCGCCGTTCCGGCGGTGTGTCCTTGTTTTCGAGCGCCGATTCCAGCTCGTGGATCTCGGCCTCGAGATGGCGGATCCGGTCGTGGGGATCGCGCTTGCGATCCTCGCCCATCGGGGGATCCTGGCGCCGGCGCGGGTCGTCCTGGCGGCGATCCAGATCCCGCCCGAAGGGGGGTGGCGTCCTCGGCGGCGGCGGTGGCGGCGGCGCGTCATCCCCGAAGGCGGGAGGCGTCGGCGCCGGTTCCTGCCGCTGAGCCTGCGCGTTGCAGGCCAGGGCGGTCAACAGCATCAGGGACCATGTCATTTTTCTCACGCGGATCTCCCTACATGTTCTCGTTTTCGGTATCCCAAGCCAGAAGGCGGATCCGGCGCGCCAGATCATCCAGCGCCGCATCCACATAAGGCTTCGCCGGCTCCATATCCGTTTCAAGCTTCGCTACCCGGTCCCGTATCTCGGTCACGCTCTTGTCGATCACGGCCGCGGCGGGAATCGCCGCCGGGCGCGGGGCGGCGTCCGGCCGGGTGCGGGGCAGCGCCAGGGTCGCGCCCAGGAAAATCACCGCGGCGACCGCCGCCGCGCGGAGCCGTCGACCCCTCGACGCACTCCTCAGCGCGGCCACCACCCTGGCTTTTGAACGGCGGTTCAGCGTTCGCCGAGGAGCGCTTTCATACAGGTGCCGGAGCTCCTTCATCTCTCCGATTTCGGAGGCGCAGTGATAGCAGTCCGGACCGTGCTCCGCCCAGGCAGGATCTTCCGGCGACTCGCCGAAGGCGGCCTGGACTCGGGCCGTCAAGAACCGTGGGCACTCCATGGTCATTTCTCCATGTGCGCCTTGAGCGCCTTCCTCAGGCGGGTCATGGCGGCATGCATCCTCCAGAGCGCCGTGCCGGGCGGGCATCGCAGGACTTCCGCGATTTCCCGGAACGAAAGACCGGCCTCCTCCCGCAGGTAAAAGACGCGGCGCTGCTCCTCCGGGAGCCGCGCGACCGCCTCGACCAGGGTCTCCCGAAGCTCCCGGGCCTCAACCGGATCCCCCGACCGATTTGACGGTGTCGGGGCCATTGGCCGCGCTATCCGCCTTCGAATGTGGTCGACGCTCAGGTGGGTCGCGATGGTGAAAATCCACGGCGCCAGGCCGCCCGAGGGTTCGAACGACCCGATGGAGCGGTAGACCCGCAGGAAAACCTCCTGGGTGAGGTCCTCGGCCCCATCGAGTCCGGCGAGCCGGGCGACGTACCGGTGAACGCGATCTCCAAACTCCTCGACGAGCCGTTCGAAGGCGCGACTGTCGCCCGCCTTGAGACCCTGGATGAGATCCTTCATGACTCCCTGGTGTAAACGAACTACGGCCGCCCTTATTTGTCAGAATAGCATGCGGGCCGTCGAGGAAGTTCGGCGGCGCCCGTTCCTCATCGTGGCTGCCCCTGCCGCGGCCGGGATCGTGGTCGCGGACGCCCTTTCCAATCCCATCCCGGCATTCTTCGCCGCGGCCGCGTGCGCGCTGCTCGCGTGCCTCCTCCTCCGAAATTCTTCAGGTCCCCGGCTCGTCTTCGGATGGGCCCTGATCGGACTGGCCGCGGGACTCGCGCGCGGCGAGTGGAGCGAGTACCGCCCCCGGCATGACATCGTTCACCTGGATCGAGACGTCCAAGCCCGAATCGTCGGCCAGGTTCTCGAGGCGCCGCTGGCCGGGTCCTTTCCACTCGAGATTGAGACAATCGAGATCGGAGAAAAGCCCGCGAATTGGACGGGGCGGGTGAGGGTTCGTCTCTATGGCTCGGAGGTCGCGCTCACCGGCGGCGAACGCGTGGCCGTCACCGGACGGCTTCGA
>DASXTT010000244.1:0-12588 GCA_036505255.1 Planctomycetota bacterium
CCACGGGGGCGGTGACCCTGACGACGTTCGACTTCTCCGAGGGCCTGGTCATCGAGGCGGACGTCTACTACGAGCCCGCCTCGCCTCCGCCGGCCGCCGCGCCCGCCCTGTGGGTGGGGCTCTCTCCGACCGCGGACCCGACGACGACGCCCGACCTGGCCGCGGGGCAGTACATCGACGCCGCGGGGACGCTCCATCTCCAGGTGAATGGGGCGGACGTGGGGGCGACCACGGCGCCGCTGACGGGGCAATGGCACCGGCTCTCGACCACGATCCGGTCCGACGGCCAGGTGGAATTCCGCCTGAACGGCGCGCCGATCGGCGCGGGCGGGCAGATCAATTCCGGGTTCAACGGCAACCCGATGAAGGTCGGCGGGGACGGCTATCCCGAGCGGCCGAAGATCGACAACGTCTCGGTGTACAAACCATAGCGGCCGGTTACTTTACGCCATAAAGTAGATACTTTATGGGATAAAGTATCCGCGCCTCAGCGGACGAGCGTGAACCGGCCCGACTTCAGAATGCGGGGTGCATCCTGGGGAAGGGCCTTCGGATCCCTTTCGAAGATCTCGAACGAGTACTCGCCTGGGGCGAGCTCCTTCAGCTGCACGCGACAGCCAACATAGATCCAGTGGTCCTTCGGGTCCCGGTGCCGTGCCCAGTCCATTCCCATGCCGGAGCCGGGCCGGGCCGTCCACTGCGGAAGCGCGATCCTGACCGTGTTCGCCTTCGGGTCGAACCGTGCCTGGACCTCGCCCGGAGCAAAGGTGGCATTCGGGTAGTAGCCCCAGATCAGGTAGAGCCACACGGATTGCCCGGCCTTGGGCGCGGGAAGTTCCGAGATCTCCTTTTCTTTGCGGTCCCGAAGCGCTCCGGCCGCGCGCGACGCAATTTCGGACTCGACCGCGAATGTGATGAGTCGATGAGCTCGGCCATCGGAGTCCGGGAACTCGACCCCCTCGACGCGAAGTTCAGGAAGCCTCAGGACCGGCGGCTCGGGCTGGGGCCGGGGCGCTGGCGCGGTCGGCGGCTCGGCCTTCGGCGCCGGGAGCCGGGGTGGGACGGTGTCCCGCTTTGGAGTGAAGACGGTTGGCGGAGCGGTCGGGATCGGATCAGGCCTCGCTTCCGGAAGGGGGACTTTCACCGAAGGGACGCGTTCCACGACTTGAGTTGGTTCATCGGTGACGCGGCCGCATCCGGCCAGCAACATGGCGATCAGCGCCCATCTCCGCATCGCCCACCTCCAAGAGGTTCGACGCTCGCGGACCCTGGCGGATTGTGGAATCCGGAAACCTCAAATGGGCTTCAGCGCCGAATGGCCGCCGAGGTAGGGCTGGAGGGCCTGCGGGATCTCCACGCTCCCGTCCTCGCGCTGGTAGTTCTCGAGGATCGCGATCACCGTGCGCGGGAGCGCCAGGCCCGAGCCGTTCAGCGTGTGGACGAACTTCACCTTGCCGTCCGCGTCGCGGAAGCGGCAGTTCATCCGCCGCGCCTGGAAGTCGGTGAAATTCGAGCAGCTCGAGACCTCGAGCCAGCGGTCGACGCCCGGGGCCCACACCTCGAGATCGAAGGTCTTCGCGCTCGCGAACGACATGTCGCCCGTCGACAGGAGGACCCGGCGGTACTCGAGCCCGAGCCGCTCGAGGAGCGTCTCCGCGTTGCGCGTCAGCTCCTCGTGCTCCGCCCAGCTCCGGTCCGGATGGGCGAAGCGCACCATTTCGACCTTGTCGAACTGGTGGATGCGGACCATGCCGCGCGTGTCCTTGCCGTACGCCCCCGCCTCGCGGCGGAAGCACGCCGTGTACGCCGCGTAGCGGATCGGAAGGTCGGCCGCCTTCAGCGTCTCGTCGCGGTGGAGGTTCGTGACCGGCACTTCGGCCGTCGGGATCAGGAAGAGCTTGTCGCGCTCGAGTTGGTACATGTCGTCCTCGAGCTTCGGCAGCTGCCCAGTCCCGAACATGCTCGCGGCGTTGACGAGGTAGGGCGGCCAGATCTCCGTGTACCCGTGCTCCTTGGTGTGGACCTCGAGGAAGTACGTGATGAGCGCCCGCTCGAGGCGCGCGCCCGCCCCCTTGAGGAGGAGGAAATTCGATCCCGAGATCTTCGCCGCGCGTCCCTCGTCGAGGATCCCGAGCTTCGTCCCGATCTCCCAGTGCGGCTTCGGCTTGAAGGCGAAAGTCCTGCGCTCGCCCCAGGTCTTCTCGATCTTGTTGGCGGTCGCGTCGTCGCCGACCGGCACGCTCTCGTGCGGGATGTTGGGGACCCAGAGGAGCGCCTCCCGCAGCCGGGCCTCGACGCCCCGGATCTCGGCCTCGAGGGCCTTGACGCGCTCCTTGATCTCGGCGCCGCGCTTGCCGAGCGCCGCCTTGTCGGCCGACGTGCGGTACTCCTCGCTGATCTTCCTGCTTTCGTGGTTGGCGTTGTCGAGCTCCGTCTGGGTTTTCCGGCGGAGATCGTTCAGCTCGACGATGGCGTCGACGTCCGCGCGCTTCTCGTGCTTGGCCGCCGCCGCCCGCTTCACGAGGTCGCGGTTCTCCGCGATGAACTTCGGGTCGAGCATGCGGAAAACGATATCCAGTCTCCGGCCCGGCGTCGAGAGTCTTGCATCGGACCCGCGACGCGCGACCGACGCCCCGCGACTTCTTCTCTTCGACTCCTGACTCCCGACTCTCGACTCATGACTTCCGTGCGATGCCGCCCTGTTTCGCCCCGTTTCCTCTTGACTCTCCGCAGGTTGATGCTAATGATATCTGCTCTTCCCGGCCCCCTTCGGAGGGTGGCCGGGCTCGTTTTTTCCCTGCGGAGCGGCGGATGAACCCGAAATCCACGGCGGCGCCCACGGCGCGCCCACGGCGCAAGAGCGTGGTGGGCCGCGTCGTCAGCGACAAGATGAACAAGACCATCGTGGTGCAGGTCGAGCGGATCGTCCAGGACCCGCGCTTCGGAAAATTCCTCAAGAAGTACTCGAAGTGCTACGCCCACGACGAAAAGCGCGAGGCGAAGGGGGGCGACCGGGTCGAGATCTCCGAGACGCGCCCCCTCTCCAAGTCGAAGCGCTGGCGCCTGGTGAAAATCCTGCAGAAGGGCGCCGCGGAAACGGCCCCGGTCGCGTCGGCCCCAGCGGAACCCAAGGCGTAGCGCCATGATCCAGATCAAGTCCATTCTCGACGTCGCGGACAACACCGGGGCGAAGATGGTGGGCGCGATCCAGGTCCTGGGCCAGTCGCATCAGCGGTACGGCCGGGTGGGCGACGTCATCGTCGCCACCGTGAAGCGGGCCCTGCCCGGGTCGGCGATCAAGCAGGGGGACGTGGTGCGCGGCGTCATCGTCCGGACGAGGTCGGTGATCCGCCGCGAGGACGGAAGCTACGTGCGGTTCGACCGGAACGCGATGGTGCTCCTCGACGTGGACGGGAACCCCCGGGGCACGCGCATCTTCGGCGCCGTGCCCCGCGAGCTGCGGAACAAGTTCATGAAGATCATCTCCTTGGCTGCGGAGGTAGTCTAAGTGGCTGCCTTGCTGAACAAGTCCGCGGCTCCAAGCTTCAAGCTGCAAGCTTCAAGCATGGGCCTTCCTGGCTTGAAGCTTGAAGCCCGCAGGTGGGAGCCGTGCGAGCAGCCCCTCTCCCGAACCAGGAACGCGAGCACCAAGCCGTGAGGATCCGCCGCAACGACGTCGTCAAGGTCATCTCCGGCGACGAGGCCGCCCAGGGCAAGACGGGCAAGGTCCTGCGGGTCCTCGACGGGGGGCGCATCCTCGTCGAGGGGCTCAACATGGTCTGGAAGCACATGCGCCGGAGCCAGCAGCATCCCCACGGGGCGCGCATCCAGAAGGAGGCCCCGCTCCAGGTGTCGAACGTCATGCTCGTCTGCCCCGCCTGCGGCAAGGCCACCAAGGTGGGCATGAGCGCCCCCGCCGGTTCCGAAAAGTCCCGGATCTGCAAGAAGTGCAAGACGGTCATTCCCTCGGGGACGGCGTAACCATGGCGCGGCTTCTCGAAAAGTACCGGACCGAGATCGTGCCCGAGCTCCGGAAGGAGCTGGGCCGGGAGAATCCGCTCGCCCTGCCGCGCCTCGACAAGGTCGTCATCTCCATGGGCGTGGGCAAGGCCATCGAGAACAAGAACCGGCTCGACGCCGCGGCGCGGGACCTGGGCCAGATCGCGGGCCAGAAAGCCGCGCTCACCCGGGCGCGCAAGTCGGTCGCGAACTTCAAGCTCCGCAAGGGCCAGAACATCGGCGTGAAGGTCACGCTCCGGGGCGCGCGGGCCTACGAATTCCTCGACCGCCTGATCTCGATCGTCATCCCCCGCATCCGCGACTTCCGGGGACTCTCCCCGAAAGCATTCGACGAGGCGGGGAACTACAATCTCGGGATCTCCGAGCAGGTGGTCTTTCCGGAGATCAACCTGGACAAGGTCGAGTTCGTGCAGGGGATGAACGTCACGATCGGCGTGAAAGCCCGGAACCGGGCCGACTCCTTCGAGCTGCTGAAGCGGTTCGGCGTGCCGTTCCGCGTGCAGGATCCGGTGGATGAAAAGAAGGTCGCGAAGGCCCCGGCGGCGCCGGCGTAGAGGACCGTAGAGCCTATGGCGAGCATTCGGTGGAAGGTCAAGCAGGCGAAGACGCCCAAGTTCAAGGTCCGGGGCTACAACCGGTGCAAGATCTGCGGGCGGCGGCGCGGCTACCACCGGAAGTTCAACGTGTGCCGGCTGTGCTTCCGGGATTTGGCGAACCGGGGCGAAATCCCCGGCGTCCGCAAAGCGTCTTGGTAGGACTGGAATTGAGAGCGGAAAGCGGACAGCGAATAGCGGTCTAAGGAATCAAGAATGGCCAGCTCCGATCCCGTCGGCGACATGATCGCGATCATCAAGAACGCGAACCAGCGGCGCCATCCGAAGACGAGCGTCCCCCATTCGAAGCTGAAGGAGGGGGTGGCCCAGGTCCTCAAGTCGGAGGGCTACCTTTCCGACGTCAAGGTGATCGTGGACGAGAAGAAGCCCCACCTCAAGGTCATGTGGCTGTACCTGAAATACGATCCGGAGAACCGCCGGGTCCTGACGGACATCAAGCGGGTCTCCAAGCCCGGACGGCGGATCTTCCGCGGGTCCGGCGACGTCGCCAAGGTGCTCGACGGCCTGGGCGTCACGGTGCTCACGACCTCCCGCGGGATCCTGAGCAGCCGGAAGGCGAAGAAGCTGAACGTCGGCGGCGAAATCATCTGCAAGGTGTGGTAGGCGCATGTCGCGGCTAGGCAGGAAACCGATCGACGTCCCGGACAAGGTCAAGGTGAACCTGGCCGGCCAGGTCGTCCACGTGGAAGGCCCGGTGGGCAAGCTCTCCTGGACCTTCCGGCCCGAGATCCGGGTCAAGGTCGAGGGCGGGAAGCGGGTCACCGTCGAGAGGACCTCGGACACGAAGCTCGTCAAGGCGCTCCATGGGACGACGCGCAGCCTGATCGCGGGGATGGTCCAGGGCGTCCTCACGGGCTACGAGAAGATCCTCGACATCAACGGCGTCGGCTACGGGGCCAAGATGATCGGGGACAAGCTCGTCCTGACGATCGGCTTCTCCCACCCCGTCGAGTTCCAGATCCCGAAGGGGCTCACCGCCGTCTGCCCCTCGGTCACCTCGATCTCGATCAAGGGCGCCGACAAGCAGCTCGTCGGGGAGTTCGCGGCCCGGGTGCGGAGGTCGCGCAAGGCGGAGCCGTACAACCAGAAGGGCATCAAGTACCGCGACGAGGTCGTCCGCCGGAAGGCCGGCAAAACGTTCGTCACAGGGGCTTCATAAGCCGTGGGACATCTTCGCTCGCTCGAATTGAGAAAATGGGAGCGCCGGGACCGGCGCGCGGCCCACGTGCGGTCGACCGTGTTCGGCACGGCCCATCGGCCTCGCCTCAGCGTCTACCGGAGCCACCGCCATTTCCACGCGCAGATCATCGACGACGCGGCGGGCCGGACCGTCGCCTCGGCGTCGTCCCTCCAGAAGGAGCTGAAGTCGTCGCTGAAGCACGGCGGCGACCGGAAGGCGGCCGAGGCCGTCGGCAGGAAGCTGGCCGAGGCGGCGAAGGCGGCCGGCGTGACGGCCGTCGTCTTCGACCGCAACTTCTACAGGTTCCACGGACGCGTCCGCGCGTTCGCCGAGGCCGCGTCGAAGGGCGGGCTCAACTTCCTCGTGAATCCGCGGAAGAAGGACAAGGCGCCGAAGGCCCCGAAGCCCGAGGCGAAGGCCCCGGAGAAGGTGAAGAAGGAAAAGCCGGCCAGGCCCCAGGGCGGGCCGCCCAAGGAAGGCGGGAAGGGTCCGGAGAAGAAGAAGGAATAGCCTCCCGCTGCCGGCTGCCGGCTTCCCGCTTCCAAGGCGGAAAGCGGATGGCGGACGGCGGAAAGCTCTCAACGACGAGAAAAGGACGAGACCAGAATGGCCTACGACCGCGGCGGTGATGAGTTCGAAGAGATCGTGGTGAAGGTGAAGCGCTGCGCCAAGGTGGTGAAGGGCGGCAAGCGGTTCAGCTTCAACGCGCTCGTGGTGGTCGGCAACCGCAAGGGCCGCGTCGGCTGGGGCTACGGCAAGGCGAACGAGGTCCCCTTCGCCGTCGAAAAGGCGATCCAGGAGGCGAAGAAGAAGCTGATCGAGGTCCCCATCGTCCAGACGACCATCCCGCACGAGATCCGCGAGAAGTTCAGCGCCACGCGCGTCCTCCTCCGGCCCGCCTGCCGCGGCACCGGGGTGAAGGCCGGCGCCTCGGCCCGCGCGGTCCTCGAGCTCGCGGGCATCCACGACGTGCTTTCCAAGGTTTTCGGCAGCACGAACCCCATCAACGTCGTCAAGGCGACGTACGGGGCGCTCGGGAAACTCCGGACCGTCGCCCAGTTCGAGAAGCAGCGGGGGATCCCCGTGGTCGAGCGGAAGCACAAGGAACTGCTGGGCCCGGTGCTCGCGGCCGCCCCCGCCGCCGCGCCGCCTCCTCCGCAGGTGACTCCATGAACCTGACCGACGCGCGGAAAGCGAAGATCCCCCGGAAGAAGAAGTTCCCGAAGGGGCGCGGCGAGTCGAGCGGCGTCGGCAAGACCGCGGGCCGCGGACGGAAGGGCCAGTGGGCCCGAACCGGCACCTCGTTCCGCCCCTACTTCGAGGGCGGCCAGATGTCGATCATCCGCCGCCTCCCGAAGCGCGGGTTCAACAACAAGGAATTCCGGAACGCGTACGAGATCGTCCACCTCTCCGAGATCGCGGAACTCTTCGAGGCCGGGCAGACGGTCGACGAGGCCTCCCTGCGGGCGAAGGGCCTCGTGCGCCGCCACCTCCCGATCAAGCTTCTCGCGGACGGGGCGATCGACCGGAAACTCACGATCAAGGTGCATCGCGCGTCGAAGAGCGCGCTGGAGAAGGTCGCGAAGGCGGGCGGGACCGTGGAGATGCTGACCCCGCCTCCGGTAACGAAACCGGCCCCGGGGCCGTCCAAGGGAAAGCCCGCCGCTCCGGCCAAGGCGCCGCCCGCCGAAGGCCAGCCGAAGCCGAAGAAGCAGGAACCCGGCGCCGGCGGTTAACCCCGCGGGGATCGCATGCGTATCCTCGAATCCTTCCGAAACGTCTTCAAGATCCGGGAGCTCACGAACCGGATCCTCTTCACCCTGGGAATCCTGATCGTCTTCCGGATCGGCTCCCACCTGACCCTTCCCGGCGTGAACCCGGAGGCGATCAAGAAGTTCCGGGAGGACATGGAAGGTTCGCTCGGGAGCCTCTTCCACATCATGCAGCTCTTCTCGGGCCAGGCGTGGGCCAACCTCGCCCTCTTCGCGCTCGGGATCATGCCCTACATCAC
Source organism: Planctomycetota bacterium (assembly GCA_036505255.1). Classification (GTDB taxonomy): domain Bacteria; phylum Planctomycetota; class MHYJ01; order MHYJ01; family JACPRB01; genus DASRJF01. The sequence goes on from DASXTT010000244.1 coordinate 7,826, forward strand.
CGCGTCGATCATCATGCAGCTGATGACGAAGGTGAGCCCCAACCTCGAGGCGATCGCCAAGGAGGGGCCCTCGGGCCAGCGGAAGATCGCGAACTACACCCGCTACCTGACGGTGCCCATCTGCATCATCCAGGCCTGGTTCGCGGTCTCCCAGCTCAAGGCGCTCCAGCCGACGGGCCAGTCCATCTTCCTCTGGCAGGGGTTCTGGGTTTCCCTCGAGATGGTCCTGGCGCTGACGGCGGGGGCCCTCTTCGTGATGTGGCTCGGGGAGCAGATCACCGAGCACGGCCTCGGGAACGGGGCGTCGATCCTGATCATGGCCGGCATCATCGCCCGGATGCCGCAGATCTGGGGCGACCTCTTCAAAAAGGCCAGGGATGGGGACGTCCGGCCCGACTCGGTCCTCCTCATGGCGCTGCTCTACCTCGCGGCCGTGGCGGCGACGGTCCTGATCACCCAGGCGCAACGACGAATTCCGATCCAGCACGCGAAACATTTCAAGGGCCGCCGGGTCATGCAGGGCCAGCGGAACTACCTGCCCCTCCGGGTCAACACGGCGGGCGTGATGCCGGTGATCTTCGCGTCGTCCCTGCTCGTCCTCCCCTCGGTCCTGGGCCTGATTCCCGGCCTGGGCTTCATGAAGGGCTTCGTCCTGCGCGGCGATTTCTCGTACACCCTCTTCTATGTCACGATGATCTTCTTCTTCTCGTATTTCTGGACCTATCTCTTCTTCCCGCCCCACGAGCTGGCGAACAACCTGAAGGAGTACGGCTCCTTCGTCCCGGGCATCCGGCCGGGGGATAACACGGCCGCGTACCTGAACGGCATCCTCTCGCGGATCACCCTCGCGGGCGCCACCTTCCTGACCGTCATCGCGCTCCTGCCCGACATGATCTCCGCCTGGGTCCACCTCGACCGGTATCTCGTGGCCTTCCTCGGCGGGACGGGCATCCTCATCGTCGTCGGCGTCTGCCTCGACATCGCCCAGAAAATCGAGTCCCACCTCCTCATGCACCACTACGAGGGATTCGTGGGCGGTTCCGGCAGTATCCGGGGCCGTCGTTAGGTGTTGGCGCCGCTTCCGGCTTCCCGCTTCCTGCTTCCCGCGGCCTGCCGGAAGCCGGGAGCCGGCGGCGGGTAGCATCCATGAGGCTGATCTTCGAAGGTCCGCCGGGGTCCGGAAAGGGAACCCAGGCCAAAAAACTCTCCGAACGCCGCGGCTGGGTCCACATCTCCACGGGCGATCTCCTCCGCGAGGCGGTCCGGAACCGCACGCCCGTCGGGCTGACCGTCGAGAGCGTCATGAAAGAGGGCCGCCTCGTCTCCGACGCCACCGTCGTGGAGATCATCGAGGAGCGGTTCCGGCGCGGCGACTGCGCCGACGGGTTCATCCTGGACGGCTTCCCCCGCACGCTGGGCCAGGCGGAGGCGCTCGACCGGATCCTCTCCCGGCTCAAGCTCCCCGCCCAGCGCGTCATCGTCTTCGAGGTGCGCGACGAGATCATCGTGGAGCGCATCACGGGGCGGCGTTCCTGCCCCGTGTGCCAGACGCCGTACCACGTGAAATTCGTTCCGCCCCGGAAGCCGGGGATTTGCGACAAGGAGGGGACCGCCCTCGTCCAGCGTCCCGACGACGCGGAGGACCGGGTCCGGACGCGCCTGGCGAAGTACCACGAGGAGACGGAGCCCGTCATTCCCTTCTACGAGCGCCGGGGCCTCGTGCGACGCGTCGACGGCGGGGCGCCGCCGGAGGGGGTGTTCAAGGCCGTCGAGCGGGCGCTCGCATGAAGAGCGCCCCGATCCTCAAGGAGGCGTGGGAGATCGAGGTGATGCGCGAGGCCGGGCGCATCGCCGCCGAGGCGCTCGCGAAGGCCGTCGAGGCGGTCCGGCCCGGAGCGACCACGCTCGACGTCGACCGCGTCGCCGAAAAACACATCCGGTCCCGGGGCGCGGTCCCCACCTTCGTCGGATATCCCCCGCAGGCCGGCAAGTACGCCTTCAAGCACACGATCTGCGCCTCGGTGAACGAGGAGATCGTGCACGGCGTCCCGAGCGCGGAGCGGGTGCTCCAGGAAGGGGACATCCTCTCGATCGACATCGGGGCGACGCACAAGGGCTACGTCGGGGACACCGCGGTGACGGTGCCGGTCGGGCGGATTTCCCCGGAGGCGCGCCGGCTCATCGACACGACGCGGGAGGCGCTCGAGGCGGCGATCCGCGTCATGAAACCGGGGGCGAAACTCTCCCACATCGGGACCGCGGTGGAAGGGATCGCCCGCCGGGAGGGCTACTCCGTGGTCCGGAATTATTGCGGCCACGGCGTGGGGCGCGAGATGCATGAGCCGCCGCAGGTGCCCAACTACGTCGACCCGGCGTGGCGCCTGGGGGACCTCGTGCTCAAGCCGGGCCTCGTCCTGGCGATCGAGCCGATGATCTGCGTGGGATCGGCGGACAACCGGACCCAGCCCGACCGCTGGACCGTGGTGACCTCGGACGGGAAGCTCGCGGCCCACTTCGAGCACACGATCGCGGTGACCGAAACCGGGAACCAAGTGCTGACTTTACCGTAGAGAGATGTCGTGAGTCATGAGTCGTGGGCCGAGAGTCGAAGAAAGAAGTCATGCGTCTACGGTCGCGAGTCGCGGGTCGACGACGACGCGTGACTCGGGACGGACGACTCGCGACTTCGGGTCCCCGACCCTCGACTTTTGACTCGCGACTTCTTGACTGCAGGTAGTCGCTCCGCTATACTCTCGCGCTCTTGTCCCCGGGTTTTCAAGGAGGCGTGTGGTCAAGGAAGAACCCATCCGGGTGGAGGCCACGGTCAAGGAGTCCCTTCCCAACGCGATGTTCCGTGTCCAGCTGAAAAACAGCCACCTGGTGCTGGCCCATGTCTCGGGCAAGATGCGGATGAATTTCATCAAGATCCTTCCCGGGGACAAGGTCGTCATTGAAATGTCGCCGTACGACTTGACCAAGGGGCGGATCATCTACCGCGAGCATTGAGCGATGAAGGTCCGACCCTCGGTCAAGCGGATTTGCGAAAAGTGCCAGATCGTCCGGCGCAAGGGACGCGTCCGGGTGATTTGCGCCAATCCGAAGCACAAGCAGAGACAGGGGTAAGGGCGCGAGTCATGAGTTCAGGCAAGGCAGAGGGTGAAGTGCGCCGCTTCGAGCTTCCAGTTCCCAGCTCCCAGCCTCGGCGGGGAGCAGGGAGCGGGAAGCTGGAAGCTGTGCGAGCGAACCCCGAAGGGAGCGGGCACTAAATGGCGCGCGTGGCGGGAATCGAGATTCCGGCGGGCAAGCAGGCGTGGGTCAGCCTGACCTACATCTTCGGCATCGGCAACACGCTGTCGCGCCGGATCCTGAAGGACGCCAACGTGCCCGAGAACCTGAAGGTGAAGGACCTCAGCGAGGACCAGCTCAGCCGGATCAACTCGATCGTCGACAAGGGGTACACGGTCGAGGGCTCGCTGCGGCGGCTCATCCAGCAGAACATCCAGCGGCTGAAGGAAATCGGCTGCTACCGCGGCGGCCGCCACCGGCGGAACCTCCCCGTGCGGGGCCAGCGGACGCGCTCCAACGCGCGGACGCGGAAGGGCCCCCGCAAGACGGTCGCGGGCAAGAAAATAGCCAAGGTGCAGGGATAAACCGCAGACTTCAGACTTCAGACATCCGACTTCAGACGGACTGAAAACTACTGAAGTCCGAAGTCTGAAGTCTGATGTCTGCCCAGGAGACAAAAGTGGCTGACGAAAAGGACAAGAAGCCCGCCGGGAAGCCCGCCGAGGGCGCGAAGCCCGAGGCCGCCAAGGCCGGGGAAGCCGCCAAGCCCGCCGCGGGCGCCAAGGAAGCGGCCGCGAAGAAGGGGCCCCGCAAGTCCAAGAAGCTCGTGCCCCGCGCCGTCTGCCACATCCAGGCGAGTTTCAACAACACGATCATCACGATCACCGACCCGGGCGGCGAGACCCTCTGCTGGGCCTCGTCCGGCACGATCGGGTACAAGGGGTCGCGCAAGTCGACGCCGTTCGCGGCGCAGAAGGCCGCCGAGGCCTGCGCGGAGAAGGCGGCCAAGTTCGGCGTGCGCGAGCTCGAGGTGAAGATCAAGGGGCCCGGGGCCGGCCGCGAAAGCGCCATCCGGGCCCTGCAGGCGTCGGGTCTCGACGTCCGCGCCATCGAGGACGTCACCCCGCTGCCGCACAACGGGTGCCGGCCCCGGAAAAAGAGGAGAGTGTAGCGTGGCGAGAGTCCTCGGTCCGAAGTGCCGGATCTGCCGGCGCGTCGGGATCAAGCTTTTCCTCAAGGGCACCCGGTGCGACAGCGCGAAGTGCCCCATGGAGAAGGAAGCCCGGCCCCCCGGCCAGCACGGCGCCAAGCGCGTCCGGATGACCGACTTCGGCATCCACTTCCGGGAGGTCCAGCGCGCCAAGCGGATGTACGGCGTGCTCCAGCGCCAGTTCGCCCGCTACTACCGCGAGGCGGAGCGCCAGCCCGGCAACACCGGAGACCACCTCGTCCAGGCCCTGGAACGGCGCCTCGACAACGTGGTCTACCGCCTGCGGTTCTCCCTGTCGCGCGACCACGCGCGCCAGCTCATCCTGCACGGCCACTTCCGCGTCAACGGGCGGAAGGTCACGATCCCGTCGTCCCTCGTGGACGCCGGGGACCTCATCGAGGCCGCGAAGCGGGAGAAGAGCCAGAAGCAGGTGAAGGAATCCTACGCGGTCCGGAAGGTCCTCGGGCTCCCCTCGTGGCTCAAGGTG
>DASXTT010000245.1:0-3262 GCA_036505255.1 Planctomycetota bacterium
CGAACTCGCCGGCTCGACCGCGCGAACCGCGAAGGCCGGGCGGAAACGAATCCTGCTCGTCACCGACGGCCAATCCGTGAAAGAGGAGGATTCGATCCGGACGGTGGCCCGCCGCCTCAAGGAGGAGGGCCTCGGGATGACCGTCGTGCGCACCGGCGGCGAATCGACGCCGGCCCTTGCCGTCCTCAGGGAGGCGGGAGCGGAAGAGGTGGATGGATCGGACTTCGGCCTTCTGGAGGCCAGGATCGGCGAGGCGCTCGCGCGGAGCCGCGAGCTCACCTCCGAGCCCGCCTCCGGAATTACCTTCGCGGGCGCGCTGGCGAGTCTCCAGGGAACTCCCAGACCGGGCCGGGTGAACCGCGCCTCCCTGAAACCCGGGTCCGAAGTGCTGGCGCGCGTAGGGGATGTGCCCGTCGCCGCGGTCCGTCCCGCGGGTCGGGGTCGCGTGGCGGCCGCCCTCGTGGCCCTTGAGGAAGGCTGGGCGGGCGACCTGGCCTCATGGCCGGGGACGGCCGCGTTCCTCGCCGGGCTGGCTCAGCAGACGACCCCCGCCGCGGGCCGCCGAAACGCCGAAGTTTCCCTTCGGTTCGAGGGCGACCTGCTTCACATCCGGGCGTCGCGGCGCGGTCCGGAACGTCCCGACCGCATCGACGCGCTCCTGAACGGCGACCCCGTGGCGCTGGTGCGCCACGGAGAGAATACCTACGCAAAAACACTTAGGTATTTTTCAGACAGCGCCGTGCTTCGGATCGGCGGCCGCGTGGCGGGCGCGGCGCGGCGGCCACATACACCCGAGTTCGACCGCGTCGGGCCCGACGAGGCGGCGCTGGATCGGCTGGCGGCCGACACGGGGGGCGCCCGGATCTCCGCCCCGCGCGACCTGGCCGCCCTTCCGCGCCGGGGCCCGTCGGAGCGCCGGAGCGCCCGACCTCTCATCCTGGCGGCCGCACTCGCCCTCTTCCTCCTCGAAATCGCCGCGTCCTTGCTCCCCAAGTAGCCGGAAGCGGGAAGCCGGAAGCTTCCGCATCGCTGTTCCCGTATCGCTCATGTGACCGATAAACTATGTTAGACTCTAGGTTGTAGTTGACGAAGGAGGCCGGCCGTGGAAGGCAAGAAGATGTGGGTCCTGCTCGCGATCCTGGGCCTGATCCTGCTCAGCCCCGTGATCGCGTTCAACGGCGCGTCCATGGGCTGTTACCAGAGCCGGATCGACAAGTACCCCGACTCCCCCTCTTCGAAGGACTGGCAGCTGCGGCTCGCCACGATCTACTACAACTCGCTGCGCAGCGACAAGGCCGGGCAGTGCTACAAGAAGTTCTGGCAGCGGTACGCGGAAGAACCGCGCCGGCCCATGGCCCTGCAGCGCCACGCCGAGATCTACGAGGAGCTGGGCATGAAGCGGGAGGCCTCCGAGGTGTGGAAGGTCCTCGCTCGTGAATACCCGGACGACAACCACGGGAAGCTCGCCCTCGCCAAGCTCAACAACGATTACCGGATGTTCACCTACGACCCCGACCCCGTCCTGCTCGAGAACCTCCCGTAGATGGCGGTCTTCAAGGCGTACGACGTCCGCGGCCGGTACCCGGACGAGATCGATGACGCCTTGGCGGAACGCATCGGCTTCTGGACCGTCCGTTTCCTGAACGCGAAGACCCTTGCCGTGGGTCGCGACGTCCGCATGGCCGCCCCCGCCGTCGCCACGGCCGCCATCCGGGGGGCCTGCGCCGCGGGCGCGCGGGTCCTCGACCTCGGCGTCGTCACTACCCCCATGACCTATTACGCCGTCGGCCACCTGAGGCTCGACGGCGGGATCATGGTGACCGCCTCGCACAATCCGCCTCCCGACATCGGGTTCAAGATCTGCCGCGAGGGGGCCTTCCCCGTCGGCGAGCGCACGGGACTGAAGGAGATCGAAGCGATGGTCCGCGAGCCGGGCCGGCCCGCGGGCCCTCCCGGCGCCGCGGAAACCATTTCCATTGTGCGCGAATACCGGACCCACCTGCGCCGGTTCGTGCGCGACCTGCGGCCGCTCCGCGTGGCGGTCGACACCGCCAACGGATGCGTGGGGGTCCACTTCGACACGTTTTTCGGCGACCTACCGGTGACGTTCGACCGGCTCTACTTCGCCCCCGACGGACGCTTCCCGAACCACGAGCCCAACCCGCTCAAGGACGCCAATCTGCGGGACCTCCAGAAGACGGTCGCCGAGAACCGCGCCGACCTGGGCGCCGCCTTCGACGGCGACGGCGACCGCTGCATTTTTCTTGATTCCCACGGGCGGAGAATTCCGAGCGATCTCCTGACGGCGCTTCTCGCGGTGCGCGAGCTCCAGCGCGCGCCGGGCGCGGCGGTGGTGTACGACCTGCGGTCGAGCCGGGTCGTCCCCGAGGAGATCGCGCGCGCCGGCGGGAAGCCGGTGCGGGAGCGGGTCGGCCACGCCTTCATGAAGGAGGCGATGCGGAAACACAACGCGGTCTTCGGGGGCGAGCTTTCGGGGCACTATTACTTCCGCGACCACTACAACGCGGACTCGGGCCTGCTCGCGTTTGCGAAGGTGGTCGATCTCCTCGGCGGCCAGCCGAAGCCGATCGCGGACCTCCTCGCCCCCTACAAACGCTATCACTCCACCGGCGAGCTCAACTTCCACGTCGAGGACAAGTCCGGGGCGATGGAGGCCCTCGCCGCCGCCTTCCCCGACGGCCGGCAGGACCGGCTTGACGGGATCACGGTTCAGTACGACGAGTGGTGGTTCAATGTCCGGCCGTCCAACACCGAGCCGCTCCTCCGGCTGAACCTCGAGGCGCCGACCCCGGCGCTCCTCGAGGAGAAGAAGGCGCTCGTCTTCGAGACGCTGAAGAAGTCGGGCGCGAAGCCGGAATAGGGCGTCGGGGTCGCAGCCCACGGCGTCGAATCAGCAGCCTCATGCATACTCCGGGGCGCAGGGTCATTGCCTGGCGTCGGGTCCTGATCATCCTGGCCGTCTTCGGCGCGGTCATTGCCTATCAAGTCGTCCAAGCCAACCGATCCATCCGCCTGGCGAATGTCACGGGCTGTGCGACAAATCTGCGCTCGCTCTGGCAGTCGCAATTCAACTACGCCGCCCAGTACGGCGGGCCGCGGCATTCGCTGCCGACCGAAACGGGGAGCGCGTTCTGGTTGAAACTCCAGAACACCCCCAAACCCTTGATCGACCGCTATGAGCCCTTCATCTGCCCGGTCTCTGGCGAAATACCCGGACCCGGGAGATGTTCCTACCGAGGTC
>DASXTT010000246.1:0-6095 GCA_036505255.1 Planctomycetota bacterium
GATGGACCACTGGCTCTGGACAAAGGGAATAAGGGCCTTGGCCACTTTGACGTCCCGATCGTGCTCGTCGACGAGAAGGGAATCGTACGGCGACTCCGCCGCCTTCGAAAACACACCGGCCAGGTCACTGGCTATCTCCGGTGTCGGACCATCGAGTTCGAATTCGGGCGCTTCCGGTTTGGGCATGGGAACCGGCTTGGCCAGGTCCTCCCTGAGCGCGAGCACTCCTCTTAGGAAGTTGATTCGGTAGTCCCGCAGTTCTTTCTCCAGGTTCGCGATCTCGGCGCGGGCTGGGCCCACATCCCCTGCAGCGACGAGGGCCCGCAAATTGAGGACCCTGCCTTGCGAGTGAAGCGGTACCAACTCGTACAAAGCGTCAAGAGCCTGCTTGAATTCTCCGTCGCGAATCTTGATGCGTTCATCATCAGAGAGGGCCGGTTTCAATTCGATGTCGCTTACCAAGCGCGAGGCCTTCCGGTACCGTTCAACCACGGGGCTCTCTTTCTTTGGGCCGGTCTCGGGATCCCGTGGGAAGAAGGCTGTCGCCAACGGCGAGTTCATGGCGATGGCGAACACCAATCCCGCCGCCGCCAGCGGACTCCACTTGCGCGCCAGGTACCGAGCCAGGCCGTACCGGCCCGAGTAGCGCTTCTGGATGAGCAGGCGGTCGAGCTCGGCCGCGAAGTCCCTGGCGGTCGCGAAGCGGTCGTCCGGATTCTTCGACATCGCCCGCGCCACCGTCCGCCCCAGCTCGGGCGAGACGGCCTTGTTCAGGCTCGTCAGCGGCGGCGGGTCGTGCTTCATCACCGACTCGATCGTCTCCCACACGTTCGAGGAGGGGAAGGGCGCGCGCCCCGCGAGCAGCGTATAAAGCGTCGCCCCCATGCTGTACACGTCGCTCCGCGCGTCGGCCAGCTTGGCATCGCCCCGCGCCTGCTCCGGAGGAAGATACTTGGGCGTGCCCAGGATCGTGCCCGTCAGCGACAGCGTGCTCGTCTGGTCGTGGTGGATCTGCTTCGCGATCCCGAAGTCGGTCAGGTAGACGTGGCCCTCGCCGTCGATCAGGAGGTTCGCCGGCTTGATGTCGCGATGGATGATCCCCTTCCCGTGGGCATAATCGAGGGCCCGGCAGGCGTCCCGGATCAGCGCGAGATTTTCCGGAATCGACCGGGGCGCCGCGTCGATGGGCCGCCCGTCGATGTACTTCATCGCGATGTAGGACCGCCCCTCGTGCTCGCCCACCTCGTAGATCGTCGCGATGGCCGGATGCTGGAGGTTGCCCGCGATGCGCGCCTCGCGGGTGAACCGCTCGAGCGCGGTCGGCTCGGTGGTGTGCAGGATCTTGAGGCCCGCGACGCGATTCACGCGACGGTCCCAGGCGCGGTAGACGGTGCCCGACCCGCCGCTCCCCACGATCGCCACGAGGATGAAGGGCCCGAACCAGTTCTTGTCGTCGGCCTGCGCCTCCAGGACTTCCGGCGGGGCCCCGGACTTCGAGGGCGGCCGCGGGGCGGCCGCTGGGTCGGGGGAAAGGGAGTTTTCCATGATTGACCGGAAGCTCGCGGTCATCTCGGCCCCGTCGGCGCCCAAGGCCCGCGTCGCGTCGGGAGGCGTGAGTTCCGCGGTCGCTGCCGTCGCCAGATCGGCCGACCGACTCATGAGAAGCCGGAGGCGATTCTCGGTGACGGAATCAATGGCCCCCTGCGTCCGGAGGATGTCGATGAGCGCCCGGGGCGTCGCGCCGGAGGCGCGCTCGCGCTCCTGGATGGACTGAGCCTCCTTCAGCCGCTCCTCTGGAATGAGGCGGCTCTGGAGGTTGACCTGTAGAAGAATCCCGTCTGTCATGGACCCCTGCCGCCTCACCGAACCGACACCGTCCCTGCCCGTTACGCCCGGTCAGGGGAAAATGCGGATGAGAGCAGCGTTTAGCTTACCCGGTTCGCCGCGCGAAAGGGGGGAAATTCATGGAAAAAAGGACGGCTCCGGAGACCCCCCTAACGGACCACTTCGAGACGCGCCGAGCCGCCCTCCCAGCCGTGAACTTTCAGGCGCCGGCGCGCCGCTCCCGGGTCGCCGAGAAGTCTCCCCTCGAGGGGAAACGCCTGCCCCGTCGGCTGAAGGACCACTTGGCCGTCCCGAACTTCCGCCGCCGCCTCAAGGTGCACCGCGAGGGTCGTGACATTGGTCCGCTTGACCTGATCGGCCAGGCTGGCGAAGTCGAACGTCACGGGCTTGGCAATCCGCGTCCGCACCATCGAATGATCGAGATCGATCTGGGGGGTCGTCCCGAACAGGTTCCTCATGAGCCGCTCCAGGCCCATCATCTCCTCGTTTCAAGATCAGCTCGCGACGGTGATCTCGATCAGCCCGAAATCGCCCCCATGGAAACGATCTCGGGACCCGGCGCGGCGCACGCGCCCATCGCCAGGATCAGGACGGCGGCGAACCTCATGGCCACTCCTCTCAGATGCGCAATCCTGGCACGAAGAAAATCGAGACGTCCTCCTCGATCTGCGTTCCGTCGAGATCCTGCCGGATCGGGACCTCGACGAGGAGCTGGAAGTCGAGCGTCGCGCCGGCCTCGGGATTTCTCTTTAATAAGCATTATATTATTACATCAACAACTTATTATACGAACAAGGGTTATCCGGAGGGCGCCGTCACATCGCGACGAGCTTGACGCGGCGGCCGCTACGTCGTATTACACCGGGATGAAAGGCGCCGCGGCTTGGATTGCTCTCGCCCTCTCCCTCGTGGGAGCGCTCGTGGCCGCGGGGGCCTACTACCGGGTCCGCTCGGCCGCGCCGGCTCCCGGCGATCCGGCCGCGATCGAGGCCCTGAAGGGCCGGATCGCCCATCTCGAGGGGGAGATCGCCCGGCTGGAGAAGGGTAAGGGCGCTCCCTTCCCGCCTCCGCCGCCCGGTTCCCCGCATTCCAACGACCCGGAGCTGGCCGAACTCCGCAAGCGGGTCGAGGCTCTCGAGCGCCGGCCTCCCTCGGGCACCCCGGGGTTCACCGATCAGGCCCGGACCGGACGGGGAAACGCCGCGGCGATCGAAGCCCAGAAGAAGCGCCTGATGGACACGACGCAAACCGACCAGGTGCGGGTCTCGGCGCTGGGATCCCTGCGCCTGTACGGCGGCCACAAGACGGACGACGTGGTCGACGCCGCCCTCGCCTTCCTCGGCACGGCGCAGGAGGCCCGGATCCGGGCGGTGATCTTCCGGAACCTCCGCGGCGCCGAGAACGCGAAACTGCCGCCCGCCCTGATCCGGTCGCTCGCTTCCGACCCGGACGAGGACGTGCGCACCGAGGCGGCCCAGACCCTCGCGGAATACCTGGCCCAGGCGGAAGTCAAGGCGGCCCTCCAGCAGGCCGCCGCCAACGATCCCTCCGACAAGGTTCGCCGCCGCGCGGAGACGGCGCTCGCCACGCCGCCGAAGAAGTAGCCTTCCACCCAGCTTGAAGCCGGTGGTTCTTGCTTCCCCCCCGCCGCCAAAAAGTGCAGAATCCGAACCTGCCATGCCCGCGCCACCTTTCGCCCTGATCGCGGACCTCCACGCGAACCTGGAGGCGACCGAGGCCGTCATGGCGGACATCGACGGCCAGGGGATCAAGGAGATCGTCTGCCTGGGAGACATCGTCGGCTACGGCCCGGACCCCGACAAGGTCGTGGACCTCGTCCGGACGCGCGTGCAGACGGTGATCGCGGGCAACCACGATTGGGCCGTCATCAACAAGGCGATGGGCTTCAACTCGGCCGCGCGCGACGTCATCGAGTACACCCGCGACATGATGGAGCCGAAGTTCTACCAGCTCTTCGGCCGGACGCGCGAGCGCTGGACCTTCCTCGAGGGGCTTCCGGACCTCATCGAGGAGAACGACCTCCAGTTCGTCCACGGGTCCCTCCGGGAGCGGCTCATGGAGTATACCTTCGGCGACCGCCACCGGCTCTTCAACCCGGCCCAGCTCGACGAACTCTTTCCCAAGGTCAAGTGGATCTGCTTCTACGGCCACACCCACTTTCCGGTCGTGATCCGCGACGACAAGGTCTGCTGGTATCCGTTCGACCCCGGCGGGAGTTTCACCCCCGAGCGCGGCCGGCGGTACCTCTGCAACGTGGGCTCGGTCGGACAGCCCCGGGACGGCGACCCGCGCTCCTGCTACGCCGTCTTCGACGGCGCCAAGATTTCCTACCGGCGCGTTCCGTACGACGTCGAGACGACCCGGAAGAAGATCCTCGCCATCGACGCCATGGAGCAGTTTCTCGCCGACCGCCTCCTCACAGGGAAGTGATGCCGACCGACCCCGCCCCCGCCCGGGCCCCGACCGAACAGGAGTCCCTGCGCGTCGCCGAAGCCTCCCGCGAGGCGGAGTGGACCCGGCCGAGCTTCCTGCGGGAGCTCTTCCTGGGCCGGTTCCGGCTCGACCTCATCCATCCCTTTCCGGAGTCGCCCGCGCGCCCGGCCTTCGCCGAGTTCTACGCCCGGTTCAAGGCCTTCCTCGCCGAAAAGGTGGACGCGGCGAAGATCGACGCGGAGGGGGAGTATCCCCCCGAGGTGGTCGAGGGATTGAAGAAGCTCGGCGCCTTCGGGATGAAAATCCCGGCGGAGTACGGCGGGCTCGGCTTCACTCAGGCCGAGTACGACACCGTGATGAAGCTGCTGGGGGCGACGTGCGCCAATGTCACGGCGCTCCTGTCGGCGCACCAGTCGATCGGCGTTCCCCAGCCCGTCAAGATCTTCGGCACGCCGGAGCAGAAGAAGCGGTTCCTCCCGCGCTGCGCCGCCGGGGCCATCTCCGCCTTCGCGCTCACGGAGCCCGAGGTCGGGTCCGACCCCGCGCACCTCCGGACCACCGCGGAGCTGACCCCTGAAAAGGACGCCTACGTCCTGAACGGGGAGAAGCTGTGGTGCACGAACGGGACCTTCGCGGAGCTGCTCGTCGTGATGGCCGCCCACCCGGCCACTCGGAAGATCACCGCCTTCGTGGTGGAGCGATCGACCCCGGGGGTCACCGTCGAGAAGCGCTGCCATTTCATGGGGCTGCGGGCGATCGGCAACGCCGTGATCCGCCTGACCAACGTCCGCGTGCCGGTCGAGAACCGCATCGGCGCGGAGGGCCAGGGATTGAAGATCGCCCTGGTCACCCTGAACACGGGACGGCTCGCCTTGCCCGCGGCGGCCGTCGGCACCGCCAAGGCGTGCCTCGCGATCTGCCGCGCCTGGGCGGGCGAGCGGGTCCAGTGGGGCCATCCCATCGGGAAACACGAGGCGATCGGGCACAAGCTCGCCGCCATGGCCGCCACGACCTTCGCCATGGAGGCGGTCTCGGACCTCGCGACGCGCCTCTCGGACCGCGGCGGGACGGACATCCGGCTCGAGGCGGCGGCGGCCAAGGAGTGGAACACGCGGCGCGGATGGGACATCGTGGACGACGCGATGCAGATCCGGGGAGGGCGGGGGTACGAGACCGAGGCGTCGCTCGCCGCGCGCGGCGAGAAGCCGATCGGGGTCGAGCGCATGATGCGCGACTTCCGCATCAACCGGATCTTCGAGGGGTCGAGCGAGATCATGCACCTCTTCATCGCGCGCGAGGCGGTGGACCGCCACCTCCAGGTCGCGGGCGCGCTCATCGATCCGGAAAAAGGGAAGCTCGCGAAGCTGGCGGCGCTGCCCAAAATCGCCGGATACTACGCGCTCTGGTATCCCGCGCGGTGGATCGGGTGGGGGCGGTGGCCGCGCTTCCACGATTTCGGGCGGCTGGCCACGCACCTCCGATTCGCGGACCGGACCTCGCGGAAGCTGGCGCGGGAGATGTTCCACGGGATGATGGTCCATCGGGCCCGGATGGCGCGCCGGCAGGCCTTCCTCTTCCGGCTGGTGGATGTCGCGCTGGAGCTCTTCGCGCTGGCCGCGGCGGCCTCCCGGGCCCGGACGATGCTCCTGCAGGGCCACCCCGAGGCGCGCCGCGCCGTCGTCCTGGCCGACCTGGTCGGCCGGCTCGCCCGCCGCCGGGTCCGCGCCCACTTTCGCGGACTCTGGCGGAACGACGACGCCACCGCGAGCGACGTCGCGCGACGAACGCTTGCGGGG
>DASXTT010000247.1:0-7138 GCA_036505255.1 Planctomycetota bacterium
GGGCGCGCGACGACGATCGTCGGAGGCGGCGACACGGCGGCCGCCGTCGAGAAGTTCGGCGTGGCGGACAAGATGACCCATGTCTCCACGGGGGGCGGAGCTGCGCTGGAGTTCCTCGAGGGGAGGAAACTACCCGGTGTCGAAGCCCTGACAGACAAATGAACGATTGCGGATTTTGGATTGTGGATTGTGGATCGGACTATCCAAAATCCATCATCCATCATCCATAATCTGACCATGCCCCCGGTTCGCATTGCCCCATCCCTCCTGGCGGCTGATTTCGCGCGTCTGAAAGACGAGATTCAGAAGGTCGAGGCTGGGGGGGCGGACTGGCTTCACCTCGACGTCATGGACGGACATTTCGTCCCGAACCTCACGATCGGCCCGCCGGTCGTCGAGGCCGTCCGCAAAGTCACCAAGCTCCCGCTCGACTGCCACCTCATGATCATGGAGCCGGAAAAGTACCTGGGTATTTTCGCGGGCGCGGGCGCCGACGGCCTCACGTTCCACGCCGAGGCCGTGGCGATGGACTACGCGCGCAAGTGGAAGGACCGGGGCTGGACGATGACCCTGCCGTGCAAGGCGCTCTTCGACGCGCGGCGGGTCGACGCCTGCCTCGAGGCCATCCGCGCGAAGGGGAAGCGCGCCGCGATCGCGATCAATCCCGACACCGAGGCCGAGTGCGTCGCCGAGCTCCTCCCGAAAGTCGACATGGTTCTCGCGATGACCGTCTGGCCCGGCTTCGGCGGGCAGAAATTCATCGAGTCCGTCGTTCCCAAGATCGCGAAACTCCGGAAGCTGGCCCCGTCGATCGACATCGAGGTCGACGGCGGGCTCAACCCCGACACGGCGAAGCTCGCGGGCGGGGCCGGGGCGAACGTCATCGTCGCGGGCACCGCGACGTTCCGGTCGCCGGACGCCGCGGGCGCCATCGCGGCATTGCGTCACAGCGCGAGCGGGCGTTAGACTTACCTGAGCGCATTGAGTGCGCAGCTTCCGGCTTCCCGCTCCCGGCTGCCGGCCGGCAGCAGGCAGCTGGAGGCTGGCAGCTCCCATGGCCTTTGAGAAGATCAAGAAGTTCATCAGCCGCAAGAAGGACCTGCCCGACGGCCTCTGGACCAAGTGCGAATCCTGCCAGGGGATGATCTACCGCAAGGAGCTCGAGGAGAAGAAGCTCGTCTGCCCGCAGTGCGGCTACCACTTCACGATGAGCCCGCGGGAGCGCATCGACCTCATGCTCGACCCGGGCTCGTTCACCCGGATGTGGACGAACCTCGAGCCCGTGGACGCCCTCAATTTCGAGGGCGTGACGAGCTACAAGAAGAAGCTCGCGGCCGCGCAGACCGAGACGGGGGAGAAGGACGCGGTGTGGGCCGGGTCGGGACGGATCGAGGGGCGGCCGATCGTCTTCGGCCTCACGGACTCGCGCTTCATGATGGGGAGCATGGGCTCCGTCGTCGGCGAGACGATCGCGCGGGCCTTCGAGTACGCCCTCGAGCGGACCCTGCCGCTCGTTTTCGTTTCGGGCTCCGGCGGCGGCGCTCGCATGTACGAGGGGGCGCTCTCGCTCATGCAGATGGCCAAGACGAGCGCCGCGGTCTCGCGCTTCAGCGACGCGGGGGGGCTTTACCTCTCGGTCCTCACGAACCCCACGATGGCGGGCGTGATGGCGAGCTTCGCCGCCCTCGGCGACGTGACCCTCGCCGAGCCGCGCGCCCTCATCGGGTTCACCGGCCCGCGCGTCATCGAGCAGACGATCCGCCAGGAGCTTCCCAAGGGCTTCCAGACCTCGGAATTCCTCCTCGAGCATGGATTCATCGATCTCATCGTCGAACGGCAGAAGCTCCGGCCCGAAGTCGCGCGCCTCCTCGACTATCTCACATAGCCCCGAGCCTCGAGCCTTGAGCCCAAAGCGTGGAGCGCTGACGTGAGGGACTTCAGAAAGCTCGACGTTTGGCTGAAGGCTGATGGCTAAGTCGCTCCGGGTCGCCTTTCTGATCGTGGATCTGGATCGAGGCGGCGCTCAACGCCTGCTCACCTGGATCGCCCCCCGGCTCGCGGCCCGCGGCGGGGTGGTCGAAGTAATCACGCTCAAGGACACCACGCCACTCGCCGGTTCCCTCGAGTCGGCGGGTATCGCCGTCCGGCGGCTCGGCATGCGCGGCGCGTGGGACGTCCGCGCGATTCCCCGGCTCGTCGCGGCCCTGCGCGCGTTCCGGCCTCACGTCCTGCACACGCAGCTCTTTCACGCGAACGTTCTCGGGCGCCTGTGCGGGCGCCTCGCGGGAGTGCCGCACATCCGCTCCACGTTCCAGACGCTGGAAGGCCCGTCGTGGCACCGCGCCCTGGACCGGCTCACCGCGCCGCTGGCCGATTCGCACGAATTCGTCTCGAAGGCCGTGGCCCGCCGCTGGGGCCGGAGGGGGGAGATCGTCCACTACGGCGTGCCGCGCGGTTCCGATCCCTCGACCCCCGCGGGTCCGCCGTTCATCGTCACGGCGGCGCGGCTCGTGCCCGGCAAGGGAATCGACGATCTGATCGCCGCGCTTCCCCGGGAGGCCGGGCTCCGGATACTGGGCGACGGCCCCGACGAGGGTCGCCTCCGGCGCCTCGCGGAACCGCTCGGAGGCCGGGTCGTATTCGGCGGATGGACCGAAGACATGAAGGCGGGCCTGCGCGGCGCGACGATCGCGGCGTTCGCGTCGCGCCTGGGAGAGGGAAGCCCGGTCGCCGTGCAGGAGGCGATGATGGCGGGGATTCCCGTGGTCGCGACCGACGTGGGCGGAACGCCCGAGCTCATCGAGGACGGCGTCACCGGCTGGCTCGTGCCGCCCGGGCGCCGGGACCTGCTGGCCGAACGCCTGGAGTGGATCCTCCGCCATCCGGCCGCCGCGCGCGCCGTCGCGGAACGCGGCCGCGCCGCGGCGCTGGAGAAGTTCGACGTCGAGCGCACCGCGGCCCATTTGGATCGGGTGTACCGCGCCGCGGTTTCCCCTTGTTCCGACCGGGCGGTCCGCTAGAATCAACGCTCACTTCACATGACGATTCTCAGACAGGAGCAGGGCGTCGAGCAGTACCTCAAGGAAATCCAGGACGTCAAGCTCCTCACCGCCGAGCAGGAGCGCGAGCTCGCCAAGCGGATGAAGAAGATGACCTCGAAGGACGAGGTCCAGCAGCTGGACGGCCACAAGGCGCGCGAGCAGTTCATCAAGGCGAACCTGCGCCTCGTCGTCAGCGTCGCCAAGAACTACACGAACAAGGGGCTCGCCTTCCTCGACCTCATCGAGGAGGGCAACCTCGGCCTCCTCAAGGCGGTCGCGCGGTTCGACCCGGCCCGCAAGTGCCGTTTCAGCACGTACGCCACGTGGTGGATCCGGCAGGCGATCCGGCGCGCGCTCGTGAACACGGCCAAGACCGTGCGGATCCCCTCGTACATGGTCGAGGTGATCGCGAAGTGGAAGGGCGTCCTCCGCGAGCTGTCGCAGAAGCTCGGCCGCAAGCCCGACATCACCGAGATCGCCGCGGCCATGGACCTCGGCGGCGAGGGCATGGAGATCCTGAAGCGCGCCATGAACGCCTCCGACAACCTCGGGCGCCCCGTGAGCCTCGACGTGATGTGGCCCACGACGGAGATCGCCGACCTCAAGGAGGCGGCCTCCATGGACCGCAACCTGTTCTCGGCCATGGACGCGGAGCGGATCGACAACCTGCTCCGGTCGATCACCGAGCGCGAGGCGTCCGTCCTGAGATTCCGCTACGGCCTGTTCGACGGCCAGCCCATGACGCTCGGGGACATCGGCAAGAAGCTGAAGATCACGCGCGAACGGGTGAGGCAGATCGAGAAGATCGCTTTGAAAAAACTGCACAAACAACTCGTCAAGCGGAACGAAGAAGAGTGAGCTTCAAGCTCCAAGCTTCATGCCTCAAGCCGGATGCGGAAGCGATTGCTGCTTCGCGAACGCGAAACCCATACCGCGTGAAAAAGTCGGCGCGGCTTGAAGCCTGGAGCTTGGAGCCTGAAGCTGAGCCTCGTTCCTACGAGGCTCTTCGTTCGCTGTCTCTCGCCTGGTTCACCTTGACGCTGCCATCGCTCGTGTCGTACTCCAGGTCCGTGCGGCATACGGGGCACCGCACGTCGTAGCAGCGCGGCAGGAAGTTCGGCCCGTCGGCGTCGTCCTCACCGGTCGCGGATCCCGAGGGCTCGCCCGCCTCCTCCTCGGCCTCCGCCGCCTCCTCCTCGAGCCACGTCCAGTGGGCGCGCCAGTCTTCCGCGGGCGCCGGCTCCTCGGGACCGGGGTGGACCGCCGCCTCGAGCGCCTCGACGAGTTCGGGATCGCGCTTCCCGAACCGCGCGACGATCGCCTCGAGCGACGCGACCGACTTGGGGTCGTGGGTCTCGGCGAGCGCCCACGCGACGGCCCCCATGCAGTCCTCGTCGAGCCGGAGCTGGCGGATCAGGTAGTCGAGCGCGCGGCGTTCCCGGGTCCGGGCCAGGGCGGAGTAGAGATGGACGCGCCCGTCGAGGCCTGGATTGTCGTGGAGGAAGGCAAGGATCGCGTCCACCGCGGCCGCGCCGTAGCGGCCCAGGGCGAACTCGACCCCTTCGTGGACGAGATCGTTGTCGGTCCGCGCCGCCTCGAGGATCGCCGCGAGCCCGGCCATCGACCGCCGCTCGCCGAGGACGACGACCGCCCAGAGCGGCCCCCAGGCGTCCTCGCGGATCGCGCGCGAGCGCACGAGGTCCACGAGGAGCGGGTCGACCGACGCGTCCCCGTCGATGAGAGCCTCGACGGATTCGACGGGAATCTGCGATCCGGCCTTGCACAAGGCGAGAACGTGGCGGAGATAGACTGCTTCACGGGATGTGGACATTCCCCCTCCTCTCCGGCTGGCCCCTACTCAAGCCCCGGGCGGCACTTCTCTCCGAAAATTATTATACCCCGGATTTCGGGCGCCCGTCGCCAAAATCGATCCGGTCACGACCGTTTTCCGAGGAAGAACTCCTCGTACGTCCCGACGTCCTCGGTGCTTCCGATGATGAGCGGCACCTTCTGGTGGAGCTCCTGCGGCGCGATCTCGAGGATCCGGTCCCGGCCCGTCGTGGCGCGCCCGCCGGCCTGCTCCGCGATCATCGCCATCGGCGCGGCCTCGTAGAGCAGTCTCAGCTTCGGCTTGGGCGAAGCGGGGTACATGAAGATGCCGCCGTTGATGAGCGTCCGGTGGACGTCCGCGACGAGCGTCCCGACGTACCTCTGCGTGTAGGGGCGCCCGGACGCGGGGTCCTTCTGCTTCACCCAGGAGACGTACTTCGCGGTGCCGGGGTCGAACGAGCCCGAGTTGCCCTCGTTGATCGAGTACGTCTTGCCGCGCGCGGGCATCTTGATGCTCTCGTGCGAGAGAAGGAACTCGCCGATCGTGGGGTCGAGGGTGAAGCCGTGGACCCCGTAGCCCGTGGTGTAGACCAGCATCACGCTGGAGCCGTAGATGACGTACCCCGCGGCGATCTGCTTCAGGCCGGGCTGGAGGCAGTCTTCGAGCCGGCCGTCTTCGCCGGGGGTGACCTTGCGGTGGATCGAGAAGATGGTCCCGATCGAGATGTTGACGTCGATGTTCGAGGAGCCGTCGAGCGGGTCGTAGAGGAGCACGTACTTGCCCCGGTGGTACTCGCGCGGCACGGGGATCAGTTCCGCGCGCTCCTCGCTCGCCATGCAGCAGACGTGGCCGCCCGCGAGCATGGAGTGGTAGATGTGGTCCTGCGCGTACTCGTCGAGCTTCTGGACCTTCTCGCCGTGGACGTTTTCATGGCCGACGGTGCCGAGGATGTCGATGAGGCCGGCGCGCCGGACCTCCCGCGCGATCATCTTGAAGGCGAGGACGAGGTCCCACAGCATCGCCGTGAACTGGCCCGTGGCCTCCGGATGGAGCGACTGCTGGGCGGCGATGTGGCGTTGAATCGTTACGACGGAACCGTGCATTGATGGACCCTTGGGCAGAATTTCGAATTTCGAATCCCGAATTTCAGAAACCTTCAACGCACTTTTGAGGAACCCGAGATTCGATATTCGAAATTCGATATTCGGTCCCCGCGCCTCCCTACAGCCCCGCGGGTTTCGGAGCGTTCACCGGGACCGGCTTCACGAAATCGCGCACGACGGAGCGCGTCCCCTTCGAGTTCAGGAGCGTCATCAGGGTCCGGAACTTGGTCTCGAGCGTGCCGAGGATCGCCGCCAGGTTGTCCGCGGGCAGCGACCAGATCTCCCGCTTGTGCGGCCCCCACGCGCGCTTGATGCACTTCTCGATGTTCTGGGCGTCGGCCGCGCCCTCTTTCCACTCGGGCGGCTTCGTGCCGCGCACCCACTGGTGGATTTTCTCCCGGAGCTCGGCGGGGAATTTCGGGTGGTCGAAGACGATCCGCTGGAACTCCGTGGCGAGATGGATCTCGACCGCGTCGTGGCGCGGGAACTGGTCGAAGAGGCGCTCCGGCAGGGTCGAGGCGCCGTGCTGGACCGTGCCCGCGAGCCCCCGTCGGCGGCACGCGGC
Organism: Planctomycetota bacterium; assembly: GCA_036505255.1. Classification (GTDB taxonomy): domain Bacteria; phylum Planctomycetota; class MHYJ01; order MHYJ01; family JACPRB01; genus DASRJF01. The sequence goes on from DASXTT010000247.1 coordinate 6,541, forward strand.
GGTGATCTCCTTCAGCACGTTGAAGTCGATCGAGACCTCCTGCCGCGACCCGTCGGGCAGGATGACGCCCCCGTGGCTCGTCCCCGTCTGGACGCTCATCTTCGAGATGGGCTTCCCGTCCCACTTCTCGCGGTAGCCCTGGAAGTAGGCCTCGAACTCCTCGACGGTCGAGTTCTTCTTGCCGACCTCGCCGATCTCGCCCCCGACGCTGATCGTGATCCCCGCGGGCTCGAGATTGCGGATGAACGCCGTCAGCTCGGCGCACCGCTCGTAGTTGTCGCGCTGCTGCTCCTTCACGGTGGGGCGCTCGAGGACGACGAGCGTCGAGGAGTCGATGTCGATGTTGAAGAAGCCCGCCTCGATCGCCTCCTTCGTCAGCTTCCTGATCCCCTCCGTCGTCGCGGCGGGGTCTTTCTGGTAGTCCTTCATCGCGAACTGGAAGTGGTCGCCCTGGATGAAGACGGGCCCGCGCCATCCCTCGCGCATCGCGGCGGCGAGGACGCACGGGGCGTATTCCGCGGGGCGCACGTCGCAATACCCCATCTCGCTCCGCGCGATCTCGAAGATGAACGCGCCGGCGTCGAGCGACTTCGCGGCG
>DASXTT010000248.1:0-2832 GCA_036505255.1 Planctomycetota bacterium
CCAGGAGGGAGTGCATCACGCCCCGATTCGCGGTGTGCGCCGTCGAAGGGACGAGGAAGAGCGCGACCTTGGAGGGGTTCGCGATCCCGCTCATCCGAATCGCCGCCGCGGTGAACGTGGAGACCGTGCTGCACGACGTGAGGACCCGGACCCCGGCCGCGTCGATCCGCGACCTCAACGCCATGAGCCGCCGGGCGTACGCCCCGCTGTCGGACAAGTCGACGACGTCGAAGCCGATCTCGATCGCCGCCTCGACCAGCGACTCCGTCCGCGCCTGGTAGGGACCCGCCGCGTCGAGCACGACGTCGCCCTTCCGCAGCGTCCTCCGCAGGGAGTCGCGGTCCCCGGCGTCCGTGCCGGTGCCGCGGGAGGCCACGACGGCTTCGACTCCCTCCGCGCGGAGGAGCTCGACGGCGACGGACCCGAAGAATCCGGTTCCGCCGAGGACAACGATCCGTCTCACCGGAGCTTCCATCCGAGCCACGCGCACCACGGACAGAAGAGCGTCATGAGGGCGGCGGTCGAGATCGCCATCCCCGCGACACTTCCCGCGATCGCGCTGGCCGTCAGCGCGGCGCCGCTCAACCAGACGGCCCAGGTCGCGGCGCGGAAACCCCCGGACATGGGGGTCGCCAGCGTGAGGATGATGCCCGCGACGGTGTAGAGGCCGTTCCCGACGCCCCCGGTGAGGAGTCCCGCGACGCGCTGGGTGGATTCGTCGAGCGGCGCCCAGCCGATGTAGAGCGACTCCGCCATCAAATCCGCGGCAAGCCCGACCAAGGTGATGGCGAAGGCCCACCGTCCGGGGCGTGAGTCGGCCAGTTGAGTCCCCCACCAGCCGTAGAACGCCGAGAGGCTGAGCGCCGCGGCGATCCAGATTCCCCACGACACACGCCAGAGGCCGGCATGATTCGTCACGAAAGCGGCGCGCGCGGCGGCGGCGGGCTCCGACTCGAGGCCGTGGCGCAGGACCAGGAGCATGACGATGGCGCCCAGGGCATTCAGGGCCGCGCACGCGAACGGGGCCGCGGCTCGAATTCGGGTGCCGAGGCGCGTTCCGTCGAGGAGGATGAGTCCGAAGGGGAGCCACCACACGACATCGTTGAAGAGAACGAGCGTGAAGGTGCGGACCGGCCAGTCGCCGGACGCGACCGTCAGGATCCAGCCGAGGGGGCCGAGCGTCTTGCCGAGGAGTCCCAACGTCACGATCGGCGTGACGAGCTCCGGCCGGAACGCCGCCCACGCGTAGGCGAGGCCGTAGACCCCGACGACCATGCCGAGGCACTGCCAGATCGCGGGATGGTTGGGAGCCGCGAGGCCGAAGACCGTGAAGAAGTCGGTCGGTCGCAGGACGGCCCACGCGCCGAACGCGACGTTGTATCCCGCCGCGATGAGGAGGATGGCCCGGTGCAGGCGCCACCGGCAGGCGTCGGGCATGCCCGATTGTAGCGCGATTCGAGTTTCATGAAACCTTCCGGGGCGCGCCGGCGGGCGGTATAGTCGGCGCGGAGTCCGGGATCGGCGGTGTCCAGGGGGGTCCACGCATGAGAACGATCTTCGCCTGCTCCTTCGTCGTCCTACTTTGCGCCGCCTGCGGCAAGTCGGACGACTCGTCTTCAAGCTCGTCGGACGAAGGCGGCTCGAAGTCCACGACTTCGAAGTCGGCCGCCGGAGACAAGCCCTGGGACGATCTGTCCAAGCCCTACCTCAGCGACAAGAAGATGGGCGACTTCATCGAGTCCCTGAAGGACGCGGACGGACCGTTCGACGCAGTCTCGAAAGGAAAAGTCACCGCCTTCAACGCGGAAGGGCGCATGGCCGAGTTCGAGGCGTCCGCGAAGAAGCACGGCTTCGCCAGCGGAGAGGAGTACATGGGCGCGTGGACGCGTATCGGCGCGGCCATGATGCAGGTCCAGATGGATGCATCGAACCAGTCGATGATCCAGATGCAGGAAGAGTCGATCAAGGCGGCGCAGGAAGCCATGAAGAAACCGGACGTGACTCCGGACATGAAGCAGGTGTACGAAGATCAGATCAAGGGCGCCACCGAGACCCTGAAAGTGCTCAAGAAGCCGCGCGAAGAGGGCGTGAACGCGAAAGACATCGAGACCTTCAAGAAGCACCAGGCGGCGTTCGACGAGGCGATGAAGAAGTGGTCGAAGTAGGCGGGGGCACGGCTCCAGGGAACCGCGGAGGTCGCGGGACGTTAGCGGGCGTACACCACCTCGCCCGCGATCACGGTGCGCTCGACCTGGGTCTTGAGGATCTCCGCGGCGGGGACTTTCATGATGTCCGCCGATAATATTACGAAATCGGCATACTTTCCGGGGGCGATCGAGCCCTTCACATTCTCCTCGAACGCCGCGGTCGCCGCGTCGAGCGTGAAGAGCCGGAGCGCCTCGTCGCGCGTCAGCCGTTGGTCCGGGATCCAGCCCCCCTCCGGCTTCCCCGCCTCGTCCTGCCGGGTGACGGCCGCGTAGAAGCCCAGGAGCGGGTTCTCGCCCTCGACCGGGAAGTCGCTCCCGCCGGCGAGCCGCGCGCCCGACTCGAGGAGGCGCCGCCACGCGTAACAGCCCTTCAGGCGCTCCTTCCCCACCCGCTCCTCGGCCCAGCGCATGTCGCTCGTCGCGTGGGTCGGCTGCATCGACGCGATCACGCCGAGCTTCGCGAAGCGCGGGATGTCGGCGGGCGCGACGCATTGGGCGTGCTCGATCCTGAACCGCGCGTCCTTCGCGCCCGCGGCCTCGAAAGCGTCCAGGGCCTCGCGGTTGGCGCGGTCGCCGATCGCGTGGACGCAGACCTGGTAGCCGTGCTTGAGCGCCGCCGCGGCGA
>DASXTT010000249.1:0-7488 GCA_036505255.1 Planctomycetota bacterium
GAGAGCTCCCACTCGTCGCCGCCTGCCTCGCGCAACCGCGCCGACCAGCCCACCCTCACCGGCCCGTCCGTCACCGACTTCAGGTCTGCGAGATCCTCCAGGGGCACTCTCCCACCCACGAACTCGCCCGGCCTCAGCCGCACCACCCGCGACTTGTCCGACCCCCGCGACGCGCCCTTGCCGGGCTTGAGGTCTGCCCCTCCCTTGCCCGTCACCCGGAACGCCGGCCCGAATCCCTCCGGCAACTCCAGTTCCCGCGTCTTCGTCCCCAGGTTCACGATCCTCCACTCCAGCTCGTTGGGCCCGGAGGCTGTCACCAAACCCTGCACCGGCCGCTCTCCGCTCTTCAACACCCACGACTCCCAGTCCTGCGCCCGCGGACCGCAGTCCTTCCCCGCCAGCTTCTTCAACCACCCCTCGATCTCCCCCCTCAACCCGCTCCCCTCCTCCTCCTCCGCCATCGCCCGCACCAGCATCTCCCGAGTCTCCTGCGACCCCATCTCCCCCAGCGCCGCCACCGCCGCCTTCCGCACCACCGGCGACGAGTCCCCCAGGAGCTGCTTCAGCGCCGGCAACGCGAGCGCATGGGACAACTTCTTGATCCGCTCCACCGCGCCCGAGTCCCCGGCCGCCACCGCCTTCGCGATCTTACGCGCCTCCTCGCGATACTCCTCTTCGATCTTGCTTCGATGCTCGTCCAGCTGTTTCTTCAGCTCCTCCGCCTTCGCGATCGCCGCCGGACCCCGCGCGACTTTCAAAACCCCCTCCACGATCCGCAGCGCCTCGTCCGTCTTCCCCTTCTCGTCCTTCTCCTTCGCCTCCGGCAGCTTCTCCCGCACGAGGCGATCCTCGAGCTGGTCCCGCTTCTCCCGCGCCTCCCCCGACACCAGCGTCCACTTGTACCGCTCGAGAAAACCGTTGTACCTCCCGACCGCCTCCGCGAACTTCCCCTGCGCCACGAGATCGAGCTCCTCCGCCTGCAGCGACCGCAGCCGCCCCCGCGCGCTCCACTCGATCGCCCCCAGCGCCGCCAGCACCGCCAGCGCCAGGCAGCCCGCGAGTATCAGCCGCACCTTACGGCGCCGCCGCTTGTTCTTGCCGTACATCCCCGTCTCGACCTCGATCCGTTTCCGCGCCACGTCGTCGAGCGACGGGTCGAGCCGCAGCAGCATCCGCGCTCGCTCGATGATGAGCTCCTCGTCCGACGCCGCGACCGCGCGGTCGAAGAGCTTGCGGTAGAGCGTCACCGCCTCCCGCTTGTCCCCCATGTGATGGGCGATCTCGGCGAGCGAGTCGAGGATCGTCTCGCTGTCCTCGAATTTCTCCAGAAGCCGCTCGTACACCGACCGCGCGCGATCGGGCATCCCCGCCTTCTTCAGCGACCGCGCGAGCGCTTCTCCCTGCGCGAGCGCCTCCTCGGGCGTCCCGGTGTCGATGAGCAGTTGAAAGAGCCGCTCCTGCGTGAACGTGTCCTTCGGCGCGAGGCTGATGATCTTCCGGCACGTCGCGATCGCCTCCGCGGACTTCCCGTGCTCCGTCTCCTCCGCGAGAAGCATCCGGTACTCGCCCGCCGCTTCCTCGTTCTTGCCGAGGAGCTCCAGGCAGCGGCCCGCGAGCTTCCGCAGGGCGGGGGAGTGGCGCTCGTGCGTGAGGGCGAATCGGGCGAGCCGGAGCGCCTCGCTGTTGCGCCCCCCCGCGGCGTGCGCCTCCGCCTTCGCCTGCGCCTCGCGCACGTCGAGAGGCCGCGCCCAGCCGCCGCGCATGAGCGCCGCCGCGGCGCGGAACGCGGCGAACTGGCCCAGGTGGGTCTCGTTCATGATGTCCTGCAGCCGCTTCTCGCCGTCGAGCAGGCCGAAGAGGCGCTGCGAGGTCGCGTCCGCCGTTTCGGGGAGCTGGGGGACGACCGCGACGAGGATCTCCTCCGAGGAGATCACCGACTTCTTGATCTCGGTCCACTCGTCGACGCGCCGGAGCGCCTCCATCGTCACGGCGTCGCAGGCGAGCGTGGGGTCCCAGTCGAGCTGGCGGACGTCGAAGTCGGCGTCGCTCGCCTCGCCGCGGACGAACTCGAACTCCGCGTCGCTCCAGAGGAAGGTGTCGCAGACGAGCTCGGTCATCTGGCCCTGGAGGGCGGCCTTGACGTCCTCGAGGGTGGCGGCGCGCTCCTTGATGAGCTTGTTGACCTTGGCGGCCTCGCCGGAGCGCTTGGAGGCGTTGGCGAGGTCGGCGGGCTTCACCTTGCCGAGGGCGAGGAGGCCGTTGAGGATCGAGGGTCCCAGGCCGTTCCCGAGGCCCACGAGGCGGAGGGCGCCCTTTTCGAACCAGAGGAAGCGGCGCCGGTCGCCGACGTGCAGGCGGAGCGTCCCGGTCTGGCTGTTGTACGCCAGATCCTGCAGGACGTTGCCGAGGTTGAGGCTTTTGAGATCGCCGCGGAGTGCCACCGATGAAGTTTAGCCTCACACGGGTCGAGCGTCCAGCCCGGAGCAACCAGCAACCAGCCGGGCTTGCAGCTTCAAGCTTCAGGCCAGAGGCTCCAAGCTCGCAGCCCCGCTGGACGCTGGATGCTGGATGCTGGACGCTTTAATCCGGTGGCCGTTGGCGTGGGGGTTCATCGCCTGCCGTATAGATTTGGCATGCCTCACCCCGGCACCGCACCCGCGCCGTCGTGGTCCGTCCGCATGAAACGCACTTCAGCGAGAGGGCCCCTTCCACGACGGTCACCTTGAAGAACGTCCGGCCGCAACCGCGGCACGGCACGGACACAGACTGACCCTTATGCATCACGGAAGCCATGGACCCTCTTGCCGCACTTGGAATGTGGAAAGCGCGATTATGAAAGGGACGCGCCAACAGTGTCAACATTCACGTGTGAGTCGTGAGTCGGACTCGCGACTCGTGACGGACGACCCATGACTTCTTTTTTCGACTCTCGACTCTCGACGCGTGACCCGTGACTTCTTGTTAGAATCCCCGCTTGCTTTCCGGGAGGTCTTCATGTTCAAGTTCATCGCTCTGCTTCCGCTCATCGCCGCGCTTGTCTCGATTCTGCAGGAGTTCGAGCCCGAGGTTCTTCCGCTCCCCTCCGATCCCGCGAATTACGCGCCGCTCGATCGGTACGAGGCGATGAAAGTCCCGAAAGAGAATCCGATGACGGCGGAAAAGGCGGCGCTCGGGCGGCAGCTCTTCTTCGACCCGCGCCTGAGCGGCGACGGGAAGCTCTCGTGCTACTCGTGCCACCTCAACGAGAAGGGGCTGACGGACGGAAAGGCGATCGGGGAGGGGGCGTTCGGGAAGAAGCTGACGCGCAGCTCGCCCACCCTGTGGAACACCGGCTACCAGACGGAGTGGTACTGGGACGGCCGCGCGAAGACGCTGGAGTCGCAGGCCTCCGCCGCCTGGACCAAGGTCAACATGGGCGCCGCGAAGCCCGAGGAGATCACGGCGAAGCTGAACGCGATCCCGGGGTACAAGAAACAATTTCAGAAGGTCTTCTCGGAGGACGCGACGCCGGACAACGTCCCCAAGGCGCTCGCCTGCTACATGCGGACGATCATCAGCAAGGAGACGGCCTACGATCGCTGGCAGCGCGGGGAGGAGAAGGCGGTGACCGACCTCGCGAAGCGCGGATTCGAGGTCTTCAAGAAGGCGAAGTGCGACAACTGCCACTCGGGGGTGCTCTTCGCCGACCAGCAGTACCACAACGTGGGGATCGGGATGAAGGCGGACAAGCCCGACCTCGGGCGGTTCGTCGTGACGAAGGCGGAGAAGGACACGGGGGCTTTCAAGACGCCGACCTTGCGCGACGTGGCGCGCTCAGCGCCGTACTTCCACGACGGGAGCGCCGCGACCCTCGAGGAGGCCGTGATGATCATGACGGGCGGGGGGATCGAGAATCCCCACCTCGACAAGGTCAACACCGTGAAGACGGAGCTGACGGCGGAGGAGACGAAAGACCTGATCGAGTTTCTGAAGTCACTCTCTGAGACGACCGTGGTGAAGGAACCGAGGAAGCCGTAGCCGACCGGTCTCGGGTCGAGAGTCAAGGGTCGAGAGTCGAAAAAAGACGTCACGGGTCGTCCGTCACGAGTCACGGGTACCTCCCGACCCGTGACACGCGACCGATGACTCGCGACTCTTCGGACTTCGCCCCGGGACCCTCGACCCTCGACTCGTGACTCGTGGTCATGTCCGTGGGCCACGAGGAGGAACGCGCCCACCGCGGCCAGGACGAAGCCGAGCATCAGCTTTTCATAGTGATCGAAGAAGGCGAACGGAATCCGGTCGGCGCCCAAGCCCGTCAAACCCACCAGCATCACCATGTTCCCGACCGTCGTCGCGAGCAGGACCAGCGTGATCAGGACGACCTGCGCGACGCTCGTGGCGGCCGCGGTCACGAGGATCGGGATCGCCAGCGAGCACGGGGAAATCGTGACGGCGAAGACGAGCGCCGCCAGGGCCACGCGGTCCGACGCCGACGCCTCCCGCTCGTGGTGGTGGCCGCCGTGCGTCAGGTGCAGGAACAGGTAGAGCGCGCCGATCGCGATGAGGGTCCAGCCGCCGACCCGCTCGAGATCCTCGGGCTGGAGCACCTTGCTTTCGCCCCACGCGAAGAGGAGCCCGAGGCTCACCGTCATCGCGACGTGGAGCGCCCCGGTCCCGCCCGCCACCGCCATCGTCTTTCGCGGACTCCATCCGCGCGCCCGGCCGACGAGGACGAAGCAAAGCCAATGGCTCGGGATCGCCGTGTGGAGTAACGCCACGAAAAAGGCGGAGACCAGAAGGCCAATGGAGATGTTCACGAGCGCGGGATTGTAGCGTCAGCCCGCTTCCGGCTGCCAGCTTCCCGCTTCCGGACTTGGAAGCAGGAAGCCGGGAGCCGGCAGCTCTCTAGTCGTCCTTCGGCGGCTTTTTTACGGGCAACGCACCCCCGTGAGGAAATCGCCCCGAACGAGAGCACACCGCCTGGATCTGCTTGGCGTGGGGGCCTTTGCGGTGGAGGACGCGCTCCTCGGAGGCCGCGGTCGCGCCGCAGCCGGAGCACTTGTAATTCACCGGCGCGGCGAGGACTTCGACCCGGCAGCAGGTCGGGCTCGTGCAGCAGGGCTTGTCATGCGGCTCCATGTCGTGCATCCCGCACCTGGGGACCCACGACTTGACGCAGACTTTCGTCTTCTCCGGCACGAGGCCGCAGGCGGGGCAGGTGCCGTCCTTCTCGAGCTCCGGCGCGCGCCGCACCTTGCGGCAGCGGAGGCAGTAGAAGGCATCCTCGATCTTCGCGAGGTCGCAGGGTGTGGACTCGTCCTGGTGTCGCGGCCACGCGACCACCGCGATGAGCGCCGCGACCGCCACGACCCTCATGGGCGCGCCTTCCTGAGATACGACTCCAGGATCACGATCGCCGCCGCGGCGTCCTTCCGCTTCGACATCTCCTTGCGGTCGAGCCCGGCCGCGCGCAGCCGCGACTCGCCCTCGACGGTGGAAAGCCGCTCGTCCCACATCTCGACGGGCAGGGGGGTCGCGGTCCTCAACGCCTCCGCGAACTCGCGCGCCGTCTTCGCCCGCGGCCCCTCGGTGCCGTCCATGTTCAACGGCAGGCCCACGATGATCCGCTCCGCCTCGGCGTCCTTCGCGGCCTTCGCGATCCTGTCGGCGTCCTTCCCGTCCCCTTTCATCGCGACCGTCGGAAGCGCCACCGCGATCGAGCCCGCCGAGATCGCCAGCCCGGTTCGACTGTCGCCGTGATCCACCGCGAGCACCTTCACAGATATCCCGTATGCCCATCCGCCCGGATCTTGTCCACGAGCTTCTTGAGGTCGTCCGCGCGATCGCGCGGGCAGATGAGCGTCGCATCCTTCGTGTGGACGACGACGAGCCCGTCCACGCCGAGCGTCGCAATCAGGTGCTTGTCATCGCTTGAAACGATGATCGAGTCCTTCGTCTCCACATGTGAGCTGAGCGCCTCGACCGCGTTCCCCGCGCCGTCGCGCGGCCGGCGCTCGGCCACGGCCGACCACGAGCCCACGTCGTCCCAGGCGAAGGGGGCCTCGATCATGAGGACGTCGGCCGCCTTCTCCATCAGGCCGTAGTCGATCGAGATTTTCGGGAGCGCCTCGAACTCGCGCCGCAGGACCTCGGGGAGGCGGCTCGTGCCGAGCGCGTCGCGGATCTTCATGAGCCGCGCGTGGTGCTCGGGAAGGTACTTGCGGAACCCCTCGAGGAGCGCGTCGGCGCGCCAGACGAAGATGCCGCTGTTCCAGAAGTGCTCGCCCGAGGCGGCAAACTCTTTCGCGCGCGCGGCGTCCGGCTTTTCGAGGAATCGGCGGACGCGCGAGGCGGTTCCGACGTGGCTGCCGCGCTCGAGATACCCGTATCCCGTGGCGGGGCGGGTGGGGCGGATGCCGAAGGTGACGAACGCGCCTTTCGCCGCGGCGGCGAAGGCGGCCTGCAGGGCCTCCTGGAACTTTGGGACGTCGCCGATGTACGCGTCGGCCGGGAGGGCGGCGAAGGCGGCGCCCGGCGAGCGCCATTCGAGGAAGACCGCGGCGAGCCCCACGGCGCCCGCGGTGTCGCGCGCGACGGGCTCGTCGATCACGTGCTCCGGCGCGAGGATCTCGAGCTCGCGCTCGATCGCCTCCTTCTGCGCCTTGCCGCAGACGACGAAGACGCGGTCGGCGTCGAAGAGCGGGAAGAGCCGCTCGACGGTCTCGCGGATCATCGACCGCGGGCCGAGGAGCGGGAGGAGCTGCTTGGGGAGGTTGGCCCGGCTCATGGGCCAGAAGCGAGTCCCGGACCCCCCCGCCATCACGACCGCGAATGACTCGGACATGGAGGGCAATTATAGCTTCCGGCTCCCGGCTGCCAGCTTCCGGCACAAACGATAGACTGGAACCGTGAGACGAATCGCGCCAATCGTCGTCGGCCTCGCGGTCGGCGTCGCGGCCATGCTCGGGGCGCTCCAGCCGTGGAAGAAGCCGGCCAAGTCCGCGCCGCCTATATCGCCGCCGGCCCCGGTTGCGCCGTACGACCGGCTCGCCGAGGCGAGGGCGCGGATCGACGCGGGGCGGCTCGAGGCGGCGCGCGAACTGCTCCGGGCCGAACTCCAGTTCAATCCCCGGTCGGCCAGGGCACACGCCCTGCTCGCGCTCGCCCAGATCCGGGCCGGGGACCGCTCCGCCGCGCAGACGCTCCTCGGGCGGGCCGCGGAGTACGATCCGGACCTATTCGAAGTCCCGCTCTTCCAGGGCCATCTCGACATGACGACGGGCGATCACGCCTCCGCGCGCCGGTCGTACACCGAGGCGCTGAAACGGCGACCCGGCAACGCGCAGGCGCTGGCCGGGCGCGCCGCGGCGCGGTTTGAGCTCCGAGAGCCCGCGGGAGCCATCGAGGACGCCACGGCCGCGCTGGCGGCCGACCCCACGGAGCACGAGGCGCTCTTCACACGCGCCGCCGCGTTCGGCGCGCTGGGCAAGTGGGAGGATTCGATCC
>DASXTT010000250.1:0-16482 GCA_036505255.1 Planctomycetota bacterium
TGGGAGGACCTCGCTTCAGAGGATGCGGTGCGAGCGTACGCCGCCCTCTGCTCGTTCGCGTCGCGCGGTGGCGCAATCATTGGGTTCCTGCGGGAGCGCCTGATCCGCCGGCCGCCCGATGCGGAAACGGTCCGGAAGTGGGTCCGTGCCCTGGCCGACGAGGACCTCGAAGCGCGCAATCGGGCGCTGTCGGAATTGCGGCGCGTGGACGCCGCGGCCGACTATCAGAAAATCATGGCCGAGAAAGACTGCCCGGTCGAAGTGGCGGCGGCGTTGCGAAGCATCCTGAATGACGCGGGAGGGCGCCGCCTCGACAATGCGGAGCGCCGCCGCAGGGTTCGCGCTATCTGGGCTCTGGACCGGGGGGCCGCTTCCGAGGCGGAGACTTTGTTGCGCGAGATTTCGGTCATGGCCACCGACGCCAGGGTCCGGGAAGAGGCTGCGTTTTCCCTGGATCGTGTTCGACTCCGGAAGTGATTTCCGGCTGAAGGCTTCCGCCTGAGAGCTTCTTGAGCTGAGTGCTGAACGCTGTCGGCTGATGGCTGTCGGCGGATAGCTATCGCTGAATCAGGTCGAGGGTCCAGTAGGCGACGTAGGGGGAGTCGGGGAGCACCGCGTGGCCCGCGCCCATATGGGTCCACCGCGGGTCCTCGAGGTTGGCCCGGTGCGCCGGGGAGTCGAGCCACGACCGGAAGACGCCCTCGGCCGCGGACTGGCCGGCCGCGATGTTCTCGCCGATCGCCGCGAATTCGATCCATCCCGCGGCCCGATCCTCGGGCAGATCTCCCTCGGGCGTCCTGTGATCGAAAAAGGCGGGGTCGTGGCTGCCCATGTTGGTCGAGTGCTCGCGCGCCATGTCGCGCAATTCCGGAAGGACGAAGAGGGGGTCCAATCCCCGGTCGGCCCGGTAGCGGTTGACCAGGGTCTCGAGCTCGGATTCGTTCACCGCCGCGTAGTCCGCCCCCATCGCCACGAAGGCGGGGGAGCCGTCGGACGCGAAGGCGGCGGAATCCGGCCCGTCTCCGCCCTGGCACCCCACGACGAAGATCCCGAAGGCCAGGAGCGGCACGGCCGCGAGTTTCTGAAGTCTCATAGGTACGGAGTCCCAACAGTATACATCGGCTGGGAGGGCCCGGTTCAATCACTTCGGGGCGAGGGCGACCAGCCCCAGCTCGGTCGCCTGCCCTGACCGGAGCTCGACGTTGAGCGGGGCCGGAGTCCGCAGGTCCCCGGTCTCAACGACGATCTGGTACTGGCCGGGAAGCAGATCCCCGATCATGAATCCCCCGGCCGGATCCGGCCGGAGCAGCTTGCTGTCCACCAATTTCCAGCGGTCGTGGGCCGGCTCATAGATCTTGAGTTGGACCGACAGCGTCGCCGGCGCCCCGTCGATCCGACCCCGGAGGATCGCGCCGCGGACGAGCCGGAGGACAAGGTCGTTCCGACCGGGGGCGACGGTTCGCTCCCAGGCGGGGGCGAAGCCGCGCGCGAGCACCGATACCGTGATCGGCCCCTCTCCCAGCCCGGAGGCCTCGAACCGCCCCTGGGTGTCGGTCCGGACGACCCGCGCCACTTCATTCGTGATGGTGACCGTCGCCCGCGACACGGGGGCTCCCGATTCGTCCACGACGATACCTGCGAGGTTTGTTCCGTACGGGAGCGTGAAGTCCTGGACCAGGGTCTGCCCCGGAACCGAGAAGGAGAGGTTCTCCCGTGTTTGCGGGCGGAGGCGGTCGCTCGAGGCCGTCACACCGTGGGTCCCAGGAGGGATTCCCGAGATCACGTATCGACCCTCGGGGTCGGTGCGCGCGGAAAGGGTCGGGTCTGGAAGCGCGAACGCGATCCGGGCGCCCGCGACCGGATTCCCGGCGGGGTCGCGCACGGTCCCCTCGAGGCGTGCTCCGGCGGCGAGTTCGAGATCGGCGCGCACCGTCTTGCCGGTCTCCACCGTGACGACGGTCGTGGCGGCGGCCAGGTTGGCGGCGCGGGCGACGATCCGCCACAGGCCCGGGTCGGCCCTCGGCACGAGGCACCGACCCTCCGTGCCGGAGGTCAGCTGAATCGTCCGCGGTCCCTGGAAGGAGACGGTCGCGCCGACCACGGGGAGGTTTCCCGATCGCACGAAGACTTCGATCGTTCCGGCGGTCTCCGGATCGGGCGGAGGCGGCGGCGGAAGCTCCCACCCTTTGGGCGGCACCGCCGGGGGCGCCGGCGGGGCGGCGGGGCGCGCTCCGGGAAGAAGCCGGAACAGGATCGCCATCAGCGTGAGGCCGAAGACGAAGACGACGATGACGACGTGACGGCCCTTCATGGCCCCGATTCTACGATCTTGAAAGGGCCGGGCCTACTTGGGGGCGGGCTCGGGCACGGGCACGGGGGCGAACTTGTCCCCCGGCGTCCCGGTGAGCGGAGGAGCGCGCCGGCGGAGCACGAGGAATCCCGCGAGGCATCCCATGAAGACCAGGAGGCTGACGCCCTGGGAGTACGTGAGACCGAGGATCGGAGCGCCCCGGGGATCGTCGCGCAGGAACTCGACGATGAACCGCCACGTGGCGTACAGGACGCCCGCGAGCAGGATCGTCTCCCCCTCGTTCTTCTTCTTCGTGCGGTCGTACCAGGAGAGGAAGAAGAAGCAGCAAAGCGTCGCCGCGGTCTCGAAGAGCTGGGTCGGGAGGACCGGCGCCGAGGCGGTGGCATCGTCCGCGATCTTGTGGGCCTGTCGATGGTCCTGGAAGGCGGGGCTCGTCTGCGGGAACCGGACCCCCAGGAAGGAGGCCGTGATGTGGCCGTAGCAGCAGCCGTTGAGGAAGCAGCCGATGCGCCCGAAGGCGATGGCGACCATCATGCCCGGGGCCGCGAGGTCCCCGATCCGCGACACGCGCTCGCCGCGCATCTTGATGTAGAGGATGCCCGCCAGGATGCCCGCCACCAGGCCCCCGTAGAGGACGAAGCCGGTCTGGAAACGGGAGAAGAACCTCCAGCTGTAGTCGGCCCGCGCCAGCAGGAGGTACAGGGCGCGCGTCCCGAGGAGCGTGAAGATCAGGGTCAGAAGGAGGAGGACCCCGTTCTGCCAGGACCAGAGCTCGATCTTCTTGCGGCCCCCGGTGCGCCACCACCAGAAGGCGATCGGGATGGGGCCGAGGATCAGGCCCCCCAGCCAGTTCAGGCCGCCGTCGCCGATGTTGAAGATCTCGAGCGATCCCGCGTAGTCCTCCGGGAACTGGAGGATGTGATTGATCTTGGCCCCGATCATCCCGGCGAGAAGTCCGATGATGCCGACGTCGAGCAGAAGGTCGCTGTCCACTCCCAAGGGCCGGCCGCGGCGCACCGCGATGTACGCGGCGAGCAGGAAGCCCACCATGATCATGAAGCCGTAGGAGTTGATCGGCAGGCCGATCCAGGGGAGGCGGAAAAGTTCGGGGTACATGAGCGGGGAAGAATGTTACCCGACGGGGGCGCGAGGGTCCACTACCTCGGCCCTCCGACGGCTTTGGGGGCGTCCGGCGCCTCCCCGGGTTTCAAGGGGCCGCCGCAGGAGGGGCAGCGATACGCGCGCCCCTCCTCGAATTCCACCATGTTGATCCGCCGATCGCAGGAGGCGCAGACCATGACGAACCGCCGCTGGAGCCGGAGCAGCTCGTCGATGGTGCGGGCGTCGACGTACCCGTGATTCACGAGCAGTTCGCCCAGGCGGGGCAGGGGGGTCCGGCCCTCCCGCGCGAGCTTTTCCTGGATCTCCAGGCATTTGTTGATCTGGTTCTGCGTGGCCCGGTTGTGCTTCACCAGGAGCTGGCCGATCTCGAGCTCATCCTGGGTCACGACATCCTCCGGACCCATGGCGCGCACGCGGCGCTCCCTTTCGTCGACCAGTTCCGCGAGACCCCGATCATCGACAAGGCCCATCTCCTTCAGGACGTCGGCCAAGGGGCGCTCCCCTTCGAGCCCGTCGCCCGCCTTGGCCAGCATCTTGGCCAGCTGCGCTTCGGTGATGAGGCCCCGGTCGACGGCGATCCGGCCCAGCAGCGCGTCCATTCGATTCGGCACGAAAGGGTTCCACGAAGGAAAATGCGGACGGAACCCATAATAGCAAACTGCCGGACACCGGACCTCAGACTTCGGACTTCAGACTTCAGACTTCAGGAGTCCTCCGCCTGAAGTCTGAAGTCCGAAGTCTGACAACTTACCGGGCCCCAAGTCTGAACCAGTAAAACGGCTGCGGCTCGAAACCCCGGATCGAGACGTGGCCGCGGTCGAGGTCGCGACTGGAAAAGGTCGGGACCCACCGCATATCCACATTCAGGATCGTGGCGAGCGAGAGGAAGCAGGTCAGCAGCGAGGAGCCGCCGTAGGAGACGAAGGGAAGCGTCAGTCCCGTGATCGGCGCCACGCCGATGTTCATGCCGACGTTGATGAAGACCTGCAGACCCCAGAAAACGGCGAGGCCCATCACCACCAGCCGCCCGTAGGGATCCGCCGTCCGGTGGGCGATCCGTCCCGCCTGCAGGAAGAAGAGGGCGAAGAGGCCCAGAACCGCCGTCGAACCGACGAATCCCAACTCCTCGGCCACGACGGAGTAGACGAAGTCCGTGTGGCGGTCGGGGATGTGGAAGGGATATCGGGCCCCCTCAGGCACGTCCCGTCCGGAAAAGGCGCCCGACCGGACCGCCCTCAGGGACTGCTCCTGTTGATACGAGAGGTTCTTGTCCGGGTGGACGTACACGATCAGGCGGTTCCGTTGATATTCCTTCAGGCCGAAGGCATACGTGATCGGGATCGCGACGAGCGCGATCAGCACGAGCGCCAGCAGGCGGCGTCGCGGGGCGCCCGCGACGAAGAGCATCGCGAGCAGCACGGGGAAGAAGAGGATCGCGTTGCCGAGGTCCGGCTGGACGAAGACGAGCGCGGTGGGAAGCGCGGCGAAGAGGATGGGCACCGCGAGCGACCTGGCCGACTCCACTTCGTGCGCGAAGGAAAGCCAGCGGGCCACGGCGAGAACGAAAGTGATCTTCATGAACTCGGCCGGCTGGAGGCTGATGGGACCCAGCGGTATCCATCCCCGGGCCCCGCGCGTGTACGGCCCGAAGATGAGGAGCCCCACGAGCGCGGCGGCGCAGATTCCGTACGACAGGTAGGCGAACCGGCGCGACACCTGGTAGCTGGGAAAGAGAAGGATGAAGGCGAGGACCGACGAAACCCCGAGGAAGATCACCTGCTTCACGAGGTGGGCGGTCGTCACCGAGACGCTCGCCAGGTTCGCGGGAGAGGCGAGGATCGAGAGGGAATAGAGGCCGAAGGCCGTCAGCAGCAGCGCGCAGGCGAGGAGCGTCCAGTTGAGCCGCTTCAGCTTCATCGGCCCTCCGGCGCCCGCTCGAGGCGCGCGGTGATCCTCGCCGCGAGCGGCGCGGCGGTGTGTCCTCCGCTTCCCCCGTCCTCCACGAGAACGACGATGGCGTATCGCGGCCGGTCGGCCGGGGCGTACCCGGCGAACCACGCGTGCGCCCTCTTGTGCTGGACGTTGAAGGTCGCCGAGCCGGTCTTGCCGGCCGCGTCGACGTTCCGCAGTTCGGTCTCGTGCGCGGTTCCGCGGTCTCCGTGGACCACCGCGTTCAGCCCTTCGCGGATGGCCGCGAGATTCTCCGGCCGGATCCCGAGCGGCCGGGGCGGGAACTCGCCGGGACCCACGTGCGGAGTGACGGCGTTGCCGCCGTTGGCGATCGCGCAGATCATCTTCAGGACCTGGACCGGGGTCACGGTCAATTCGTGCTGACCGATGAAGAGCGAATAGCTGTCGCCCGTCCGCCATCTTGGATGCGTCAGGGGGGAGGGGAGATTGCCGTCCCCTTCGGAGGGGAGGTCGATTCCCGTGCAGGTGCCGAATCCCAGGCGCGTGGCCCAGGCGGAGAGGTGGCCCAGGGGCACGCGCTCGGCGAGAGAGTAGAAGTAGCAGTTGCAGGACTGCTCCAGGGCGGAGGCGAGGGCGACCTCGCCGTGCATGCTGTGAAACCGGTTCCAGACCCAGCAGTTGGTCGAGGGGAGGTCGGCGCGGTATTTCCCGTTGCAGACGAACGTGTCGGAGGGCCGGACGTGGCCATCCTGGAGCGCGGCGACCGAGGTCACGATCTTGAAGATGGATCCGAGCGCGACTTCCGCCTGCCCCTGGGAGCATCGATTTCGCAGGGGCTTGCGGCCATGGTCGTCCAGGTAGCGATCCAGGTCGGCCTTCCGCGTGGGTGGAATGAAGGCGTTCGGATCGAACGAGGCGCTGGAGCCCATCGCCAGGATCGCGCCGGTGGCGGGGTCGGCCACCATCGCGGTGGCGGTCTTCGGTTCGCCGTCTTCGCCGCGCGCCTCCGCCAGGATCCCGGCGATATCTTTCATGAGCTCGGCGTCGACGGAAAGCTTCACATCCTCGCCCGGCCGCGCCGCCAGGAGCTCGACCCAGTTCTTGCGTCCGGTCGCGGGATCGCGCTCGAGGACCATCAGGCCGGGATGGCCCCGCAACCGGTCGTCCCAGGTTTTCTCGACCCCGGTGATCGGGACCATGATCTGGTCGAAGATTCCCCGCCGCGCCAGGAGCTCCACGTCCTCATGGTCGATCAGCTCCTCGAACCCCTCGCTGAAGTAGCCCTGCTTGAGCAGCTTGTCGAACCGCGACAGCTTGGGGGGCTCTTTGTCCGATGTCGGGGGATCCTTGAGCGCGTTCGCGGGTCCGAGGTATCCGATCACGTGCGCGCCGACCTCGCCGTAGGGATAAGTCCGTCGCAGCCCCTCGCGCACGACGCATCCCGGAAACCGGTCGGGATTCGTTTCGATGGCGTACGCCGCGTCGCGGGAGATCGCCTTGAAGAGCGGGTAGGGGGTGCGGCGCTCGCGGGTGTAGATGCGGGGCTTCTCCCGCTCGGGGCGGCGCTGCATCAGCTTTTCGATCTTCCGGTAGATCTCCTCGAGCGCCTGGGCGACCTCGGGGAGGGGCCGGTCGAGGAGTTTCGCGAGCTCCTCGGGCGCCTGCGGCCGGCGCTCCAGCTCCTCGACGACCACGTGGAGGTCGAAGGACCAGTCGTCCCAGGCGAGCACGCGGCCCTCCCGGTCGAGAATCCGACCGCGCGCGGCGGGGGCAAGGTCGAGCGACCGGTTGAGGAGGTCTCCGGCGGAGGCGCCGGGCCGGAGGATCTGGAGCCACGCGAGTCGCGCCTCGAGCCCCCCGAGGGGAAGCAGGAGGAGGGTCGCCACGAGCAGGACGCGATCCCGTTGCATCAGCGCACCAGGAAGCGCACCCGCGCCAGAAGCGTGATCAGGAACGGGGCGAGGAGCGCCGTCGTCACGGCGGAGGAGCCGCTCCGGGCGAGGCACATCCCGAACGGGACGCCGCCCGTGAAGGCGGAGGTGCACGCGGCGGAGGCGAGTCCCGCGATCCCCGCCGCGATGCCGCCGACGGCGGCCTGGGTGAACGGGTGCTCGCGAAAGAGGACCGGCCGGAGGCCCGCGATGGTCCAACCGAGGACGAGATAGATGAGGGCGTACTGGCCCAGGGGTCCGGCCGTCGCGAGATCGCGAAGCAGCCCGAGGGCCCAGGCCGATCCGAGCGCCAGGGAGGGCTCGGCCGCGAAGAGCGCGGCGAACGTGACGAGGGAAACGAGGAGATCCGGGCGCGCTCCGGCCCATGCGACGTTCGCGAGGAGGGTCATCTCCAGGACGAGCGCGGCCGTCCCGATGGCCAGGAGCCGGAGAGATCCGTAGCTCTTCATGGGTCGATCTTCACCAGCACGAGGACGGAGTCCACGCCGCGGATGTCCACGAACGGCTGGACCTGGGGGCAGGCGAAAGGGCCGCGGACGCGCGACACGCCGGTGACGCGTCCGAGCAGAAGTCCCTCGGGGATTCCCCGGTGGGGATCGGGGCTCGTGACGACCGTGGCGCCGTCCCCGGCCGTGGCGTCGGCGGAGGCCCACTTGAGAGAGGCCATGGCGCCGCCGGTCCCCTCGAGGACGCAGAGGTCGCGGCCGGGGAGCGAAGCCCCGCCGGTGGCCCGCGCCACCGCCATGGCGCCGACGACGACCTTGGGGTCGGTGATGAGGGCGACGCGGCTCGACCACGGGCCGACCACGCCGACGAAGCCGATCAGGTGGTTGTGCCACAGGACCGCCTGGCCCTGGCGGATGCCCTTGCCGGATCCCGCGTCGATGACGAACGTGCGACGCCACATGGAACTGTCGGTCTGGACCACGACGCCGGCGGCAACGGTGGTGAGCTTCGGGTCGCGGATGGTCTGGCGGGCGGCGGTCAGGGCCTCGATCTGTTCCTGGAGCTTGGCGATTTTCGCGCCCATTTCCAGGTTCTTGCTCATTTCGTAGTCGAGGTCGCGCTGGAGCTCGGCCGCGGTGCGCGTTCCGCCGCCGGCGAGGCCGTGTCCGAGGGAGGAGGGGGCGCGGGCGAAGGGGGAGAGGACGCCGCTCAGGACCAGCCGGGGAGGCTGGGTCCAGGCCGCTGGCAAAGCCATGAGCGCCATGGAGACCGCCGCGAGCGGCCCCGCGGCGAGAGTCCCTCTCCGTCGTCGCATGGGGTCCCCTCTCTCAACTTGTAAATTATGACTTATAAATTACAAAGGTCAAGGAAGGTTCCTAAAAGAAGTGCGGAAGTGCGAAGCGCAAAGTGCTGAAGTCGGGTCTCGGGTCCTTTGGACATCGGACTTCGGACCTCGGACTCCCCCCCTTTGACCTTGCACTTCGGACCTCAGCACTTCCACACATCGCGCTTCGGACTTCCGACGCGCTTCGGTTACAATCGCCCCGCCATGACCACGCGCCGCACGCCTGCCGTGGAGGACGCCCCCGCCCGCGTCAAGCCCCGGATCCTCATCGTCGACGACGAGCCCTCCATCTGCGAGGTCCTCTCCATCGCCCTCCGGAAGGAGGGGTACGACGTCGCCGCCGAAACCAACCCCCGCAAGGCCCTCGAAAAGTTCCGCGCCGAGCCCTACGACCTCGTCATCCAGGACCTCAAGATGCCCGAAATGGACGGCATCGACCTCCTGCGGGAGATCCGCAAGGCGAAGGAGGACGCCCTCGTCGTCGTCATGACCGCGTACTCCTCCTGGGACCGCGCCGTCGAGGCCATGCGGCTGGGCGCCTTCCACTACCTCAACAAGCCCATCGACACCCGCGCGGGGCTCCGGGCGACCGTCGCCCGCGCCCTCCAGGTCAAGGAGTCCTCGACGCGCCTCGCGATCTCCCACGAGGAAACGATGCGCACGATCGGCCACCTCCTCGGGGACAGCGGCCCCATCCGGGAGGTGCGCGAGCTGATCCGGAAGGTCGCCCCGACCGACTCGACCGTCCTGATCCACGGCGAGAGCGGCACGGGCAAGGAGCTGGTCGCCCGCGCCCTCCACGCAGGCTCCCCCCGGGCCACCAAGCCGTTCGTGGCCTTCAACTGCGGGGCGATCACCGAAACGCTCATGGAGAGCGAGCTCTTCGGCCACATGCGCGGCTCATTCACCGGCGCGGTCGTGGACAAGATCGGCCTCATGGAATCGGCCTCCGGCGGCACCTTCTTCATGGACGAGATCAGCGAGATGAGCGTCCAGCTCCAGGTGAAGCTCCTGCGCGCCCTCGAGGAGCGGGAGTTCAAGCCCGTCGGCAGCACCAAGACCCACACGGTGGACGCGCGCTTCATCACGGCCACGAACCGCGACCTGAAGGCGGAGATCCGCGCCGGAAAGTTCCGCGAGGACCTTTTCTACCGGCTCAACGTGATCTCCATCCGCCTTCCCCCGCTGCGCGACCGGCGCGAGGACATCCCGGTCCTGGCGGGAAACTTCCTGCGCAACTTCGCCCGGGAGATGAAGAAAGAGGTCGTCCGCTTCGGCGACGGCGCCCGGGCCGCGCTCGAGCGGCACGACTGGCCGGGCAACGTCCGCGAGCTGGAGAACGCCGTCCAGCGCGCGGTCGCGCTCGGCGGGGGGCGCGAAATCTCGGCCGAGGACCTCGGGCTGACCTCCTCGCGGGCCACCGCCGCGCCGGCGCCCTCGATGACGGAGGAGGTCGACCTCGACCGCAAGGTGGCCGAGCTGGAGATCAGCTACATCCGCGAGGCCCTGCAGAGAGCCAACGGAAACTACACCAAGGCCGCCCAGTCGCTTCGGATGAGCCTCCGCTCCTTCCGCTACAAGCTCCAGAAGTACGGCCTGGACCGCGAGGCGTGATGGCCCGGCCTTCATCGCGGCCGAAGGCGGGGCCGAAGCCGGCCCGTAAGGCGGTCCGCCGCGGCGGAGATCTCCCTCCCCCTCCCATTCCCCTCGAAGAGGCGGAGCGGATCCTGTTCGCGCGCGTGCCGCCGCCCGTCGCGGAGCGCGTCCCCCTCGGCCGCGCCGCGGGACGGGTGCTGGCGGAGGAGGTGGCGGCCGACGAGGACCAGCCCCCCTTCGACCGCGCGATGATGGACGGCTACGCGGTCCATTCCGCCGATGTCGCGAAGCCGCCCGTCGAACTCGAGGTCGTCGAGGAGATCCCCGCGGGCCACGTTCCGACGCGCAAGGTCGGCCGCGGGGAGTGCGCCCGCATCATGACGGGCGCGGCCCTCCCTCCGGGACCCGATGCCGTCCAGCAGGTTGAAAAGACGGATGGCGGCGGCCGCCGGGTGCGAATCCTGGCTCCCGTCACGGCCGGCCAGAACGTCGCCCCCCGGGGCAGCGACGTGCGCGCGCGCGAGGTCGTCCTCACGGCGCCGCGCCTGCTCCGGCCGCAGGATCTCGCCGTGCTCGCTTCCGTCGGAAAGACCGAGGTCGCGACCTGGCGCCGCCCGAGGTGCGCCGTGATCGCGACGGGCGACGAACTCGTCGACCCCTCGGAACGTCCGGGCCCGGGCCAGATCCGGAATTCGAACGGCGTGGGACTTCCGGAGCAGGTGCGCCGGCTCGGGCTGGAGTGCGACGTCCTTCCGCGGGCGCCCGACCGCCTCGAGGATCTCCGGGCCCGGATCCGTGAGGGTCTCTCGCGCGACGTTCTCATCCTGTCCGGGGGCGTTTCGGCCGGCGACCGCGACCTCGTGGTGCCCGCGCTGAAGGCGGAGGGGGTCGACGCGGCCGTCCACCAGGTCCTGATCCGGCCCGGCCGGCCCGTTTTTTTCGGCACCAAGGGCCGGGTCGTGGTGTTCGGCTTGCCGGGGAATCCGGTCTCCGCGTTCGTCACGTTTGAAGTGCTCGTGCGTCCCTTCCTCGGCCGGATGATGGGCTATGCCGGGCTCGGCGGCCGCCGCGTCCGGGCGCGGCTGGCCGCGCCGCTCGCGAAGCGGATGGAGCGGACCGTCTTCTGGCCGGCGATGCTCGAGATGACCGGTGACGGGCCGGTGGCGCGGACGCTGCCGTGGAAGAGCAGCGCCGACCTGGCGACGCTGGCGCGCGCCGACGCCTTGGCGATACAGCCCCGAGAAAGGGTCCTTGATGAGGGCGCCTGGGTTGATGTTGTTTTGTTGGATTAAGAGAAGGGGCAGACTTCAGACTTCCGACTTCAGACTTCAGAAAGAGCAGGAGCGTTGTCTGATTACATCCTGGCTGAATTCTGAAAACGGACAGCTGAAAACTGAAAGCTGACAGCTGACAGCTTCCTTCTGAAGTCCGAAGTCTGAAGTCTGATAACTGTCCCATTTAGGTCATCAGATGTTCCTGCTTCCCGTCTTGAGCGCGGTTCTGCTCTACCTCTCGTTCCCCCCTGCAGATCTGGGCCCGCTCGCCTGGGGGGCGCTGATCCCGCTGATCGTCTTCGCCCTGCGCGAACCGAAAAGCTCGCGCGCCTTCCTGCTGTCATGGCTCGGCGGATTCCTGTTCTTCACGGCCGGGCTTTTCTGGATGCGCCTCACGGTGCCCTTCGGGCCGTGGGTGGTGGGCGTGTACAAGGGCCTGTCGTGGGGCTTGTTCGCCCTCATCCTGCGCCGACTGCATTACGGCGCGCGATGGCCGGTCGCGGTCGCGGCGCCCGTCGCGTGGGTCACGCTCGAATACGTCCGGAGCTATCTCTTCGGCGGAATGCCGTGGCTCCTCGCCGGCTACACCCAGCACCGGGCCCTCGGGGTCATCCAGATCGCGGACCTCGGAGGAGCGTGGCTCGTCACCGCCCTCGTGCTCTTCGTAAACGGAGCCGCGGCCCAGGCCCTGCGCCAGCCGGAGGGAAGGCGCCGGTGGTCGGCCGCCGCCTTCGCCTCGGTGGTGATCGCGCTCATCTATGGAGCCATCCGGCTTTCGACGCTTCCCGAAGGCTCCGGCCCCGTCGTCGGAATCGTCCAGCCGAACATCCCCCAGGAGATCAAGAACCTCAGCCGGCACGATCCGGACGAGGGACGCCGCATCTTCGAGAAGCACCTCCGGATGACGCGCGACTTGGTGGCGCGGACCCCCGAGGTGGCGCTCGTGATCTGGCCCGAGTCCGTGCTCCAGGGCGGCCTGTACTTTCAGCCGTCCGCGGGCCGGTGGCTGGACGAAGGTTGGTATGAGCCGCTCACGGCCTCGGTTCGCGAGACGGGCCGGCCGCTCCTCGCCGGCGTGCTGGTGGCCGACGTCTCCGACCCGGGGGAGCTGGAGTTCACGAACTCGGCGCTCTTCTTCGACGCGCGGGGCGCGATCCGCAGGCGCTACGACAAGATCCGGCTCGTCCAGTTCACGGAGACGATGCCCTTCGAGCCGTGGCTGCCCGTGAAGAAGGTCGTCGCGGCGGTCCTCAGGGTGTCGCGGGTCTACGAGTTCCGCCCCGGGAAGGACCCCGTGACCTTCGAGGTCGCGGGACGGACCTTCGGCGTCTGCATCTGCTCGGAAAACTTCTACCCGGATATTTGCCGGGAAATTGCAAGGAACGGGGCCTCGGTCATCGTCAACATATCGAACGAAGGCTGGTTCCGGGACAGCGCGGAACTGGACGAGATGCTGGTCATGGCGAAGTTCCGCGCCGTCGAGAACCGCGTTCCCTGCGTGCGGGCGACGAACTCGGGAATCTCGGCCGTGATCGACGCGGGCGGGCGGATCGTGGGGGCGCTCGCCGGTCCCGACGGGGCCGTGAAGGCGGTGGAAGGGACGATGGCGATGGCCGTGCCCGCGGGCCCCGGGGGTTCGCCCTACGGACGGATCGGGGACGCGGCGGCGTGGGCGGCGGCGGCCGCGACGCTGGCGGGACTGGCGTGGAGCGCGTTTTTCGCGAAACGTTGACACCCGAAAGTCGGATGCCTAGGATGAGTCGCCTGAACCGGTCGCGGACCAAGTGGGGGATCGCATGAGCACGCTGTCGAAACTCTTCGTGGTGCTGATCATGGTTCTGGCGCTGATCCTGCTCGGCGTCAACGCCACGCTCTTCGCCATGCGCGCCGACTTCAAGGACAAGTTCGTCAAGGAAGTCAACTACCACTACCAGACCCAGGCGGTGAAGAACGCCGAGATCGGCGATCTCGCGATGTCGCTCGGGGTCGAGCGGCAGATGAACGAGATGAACAAGGACCGGATCAAGAGCCTCGAGACCGAGCTCACCAACGTGAAGAGCCAGCTCGAGACCTCCCGCGGCGAGCTCGAGGTGAAGCAGACCGAGGTCGACCGCCTCACGGCGGGCCTGGCCACGTTCGTCCGCCAGCTCGAGGTCCAGCTGGAGCAGATCCGCGACGCCTCCGCGAAGGTCGACGAGTACCGGGGCAAGCTCGCCCAGGCGAACAGCCAGCGCCTCACCGCGGTCCAGGACCTCCAGTACCTCCGGCAGGAGGCCGAGCGGCTCTCCAAGGACCTCGGCTCGCTCGAGAACAACTACCAGGAGCTGGCCCGCGAGCGTCAGCGGCTCCAGGAGATCATCGCCCACCTGAACCAGCTGGGCGTCCGGACCGACGGCATCGCCCCGCGCAAGCCCCTCTCGGGCAAGGTCACGGCCGTGGTGGGCGAGCTGGACCTGGTGGTCATCAACCTCGGCCGGGACGCCGGCGTCAACGAGGGCGACGACTTCACGATCTACCGGGGCAACACGTTCGTCGGCAAGATCATCATCGACAGCGTCGACCGTCCGTGGGCCTCGGGCCGCGTGGTCCTCAAGGGCAAGGAGGAGCCGCGGGTCGGCGACGACGCGTCGAACAACGTGCTGGCCACCCCCGGGAAGTCCGGGAACTAGGTCAACGGAGGCCGAGCCATGGCGGACGAGCATATCGAGCAGGGCGACGAGGGCGCGGAGTTCCTTCCGGACATCCTCCAGAAGCCCCAGAACGACATCTACACGGTGCTGATGGGCCTCACCGTCGCGGGGTTCGTGGTCGCGATCGCCCTCGCGGGGTACGAGCTCTACAAGTTCTACGACGTGAAATTCTTCGTCCTCAGCTAGACCGAATCCGAACCTTCAAGACAACCCCGGGGATGACCCGGGGTTGTTTCGCTTTATACGTGGGACAGACTTCGGGACAGACTTCAGACATCAGACTTCGGACTTCAGAAAGAGGTCTTCAGCTCTCAGAACTGCTGAAAACCGACGACTCCAGACGTCTTTCTGAAGTCTGAAGTCCGAAGTCTGAGAACTCTCCAATTCCCCTTGTATTACGTAATTTACGAGTTATACTTTATGGCGTGACTCCGCCGGGGGCGGGGCCAGGAGAGGGAGTGAGAGGGGAAACGGGTCCGCGGTCCTGACCGCTCTTCGTTCATCCGTTTCGCCCCGGACGCTTCCCCTCAGTCGGCGACCGCAACGATCCCGGAAGAAGGGGGACGGCATGCTGGGGCTGATCAAGCGCGTGTGCGGCATGTTCTCCAAGGACATGGGCATCGACCTGGGAACGTGCAACACGCTCGTCTACGTGAAAGGGGAGGGGATCGTCCTCTCCGAACCCTCCGTCGTCGCCGTCCGCAAGGGGACCAACAAGGTCCTGCTCGACGGCAAGGCGGTCGGCAACGTCGCCAAGGAGATGCTCGGCAAGACCCCCGGCAACATCATCGCCGTCCGGCCCATGCGCAACGGCGTCATCGCCGACTTCGACGTCACCGAGGCCATGATCTCCTACTTCATCCAGAAGGTGCACAACCGGAAGTTCGGGATCATGCCGCGCGTCGTCATCGCCGTCCCGAGCGGCATCACCGCCGTCGAGAAGCGCGCCGTGATCAACAGCGCGGAGCGCGCCGGCGCCCGCCAGGTCTTCATCATCGAGGAGCCCATGGCCGCGGGGATCGGCGCGGGCCTCCCCATGCTCGACCCCATCGGCAACATGATCGTCGACATCGGCGGCGGCACGACCGAGGTCGCCGTCCTCTCCATGGGCGGCATCGTCTCGTCCCAGTCCATCCGCATCGCCGGCGACGAGTTCGACGAGGCCCTCATGCAGCACATGCGCCGGGCCTACAACCTCCAGATCGGCGAGCAGTCCGCCGAGCGCATCAAGATCCAGATCGGCTCCATGTACCCCCTCGAGCAGGAGCTGACCATGGACGTCGCGGGCAAGGACGTCATGGCCGCCTGCCCCCGCAAGGTCACCGTCACGAGCGAGGAGGTCCGCGAGGCGATGCGCGAGCCCATCGATGCGATCATCCGCGCCATCAAGGACTGCCTCGAAACGACGCCTCCCGAGATCGCGGCCGACCTCTGCGAGCGCGGCATCGTCATGTGCGGCGGCAACTCCCAGCTCCGCAACATCGACAAGGCGATCCGCAAGGAGATCGACGTGCCGGTGCGCATCGCCGAGGACCCCCTGACGTGCGTCGCCCGCGGCACGGGGCTCGTCATCGAGAACCTCGACAAGTTCAAGGACGCCCTCGAGTCCGACGACGACGTGATGAACTAGCCGAAGTTCAGCGTTCCGCAATGGCAATCGCCGCCGCGTGAGACGACGTGTGGGTTAAGGACAAGTGCCAGCGGCTGATCTTCAACTTACGCGCCCTCGCGGCCGCCTCTCCCTTGAGCTTCACCTCCGCGACGCCGTGTTCGAGCCGGACGATTTCCACATCGTTCCACGCGACACCGCCGCTCCAGCCCGTTCCGAGCGCCTTCAGGACCGCCTCCTTCGCCGCGAACCGGGCCGCGAAGTGCGGCGCCGGATGCGCCTGCCGGTCGCAGTACCGGCGCTCGGCGGGCGTGAAGAGGCGCTCCCTCAGCCGGGCGGAGGGTCGCTCGAACCGCGCGACCTCGACCAGGTCGATCCCGACGCCGGCGATGCCGGCGGGGCGGGGGGGCATGCGGGCCATGCTATATTGATTGAGTGGCCGTTTCGAGTATCCAGTTCCCAGATCCCAGTTTCAGGAAGCTTCGTGTTTCGAGCTTCAACGCACGGCAACACACGGATGAGTAAAGGGAGCCGAGCTTTTTGCTGGAAGCTTTGGAAAACTGGGATCTGGATACTGGGATCTTGAATCTGACCTGAGCCACATAATGAAGCACCTCGTCCTGCTGCCGGTCCTGCTGCTCCTCGCGCAGGAGGCCCCTCCGAGGAAGATCGACCGCTTTGTCGCCGCTTTCTACGCGGCCCGCTGGGACGCGGCCACCGGCGAGG
>DASXTT010000251.1:0-5493 GCA_036505255.1 Planctomycetota bacterium
CCACCCTGCACATTG
The DNA here is from genome assembly GCA_036505255.1 of Planctomycetota bacterium. Classification (GTDB taxonomy): domain Bacteria; phylum Planctomycetota; class MHYJ01; order MHYJ01; family JACPRB01; genus DASRJF01. The sequence continues at coordinate 16 of DASXTT010000251.1, forward strand.
CACTTTGAACTCCGGAAATCACTTCCGTTCCTGACGAATCTGTATGGAGGCGAGGTGGCCCTCGAGGGATTCGAGTCGGGCGAGCGCCGAGGACATCGGGGCCACGCTCCCCAAACCCTCTTTCGTCACAAACGTGAAGGGAACTGACTTCAAAAACGTGGAGGCACTGAGCCCGGAAGTCCGGCGCGCGTCGCCCAGCGTCGGCACCACCGCGTTGGGTCCCACCCCATAGTCGCCCACCGCGACCGGCGTCATGTCACCCAGGAAGACCGACCCCGCGTGGCGGATCTGGTCGAGGATGGGCAGGGGGCGATCGCAGGCGATCACCAGGTACCCGGGCCCGTACTCGTTGACGAACGCGATCGCCGCGGCCATGTCCTCGGCCACCAGGAGGGCGCCGTGCTTCGTGAGCGCCTTCTGGATCGTGTCCGCGCGCGGGAGCTTCCGCGCCTGGTCGGCCAGCTCGCGCGCGACCGCCTCCGCCTGAGGCGCGCTGGTGGTGACGAACCGGGCGCTCGCCGAGACGTCGTGCTCCGACTGCGCGACCATGTCGGAGGCGATGCGCCGCGGGTCGCCCGTCCCGTCCGAAATCACGAGCACCTCCGTCGGCCCGGAGGCGAAGTCGATCGCCACATCTCCCGCCACGGCGCGCTTGGCGCCGTTGACGAAGCGGTCGCCGGGGCCGGCGACGATCTCGACGCGGGGGATCGACGCCGTCCCGAACGCCATCGCGGCGATCGCCGGAGCGCCGCCCGTCCGGAAGACCCGGTGCACGCCGGCGATGCGGGCCGCGAAGAGCACCGCGGGCGCGACGGTACCGTCGGGACCGGGCCCCGTGCAGAGGACGATCTCCTTCACGCCGGCCACGACGGCGGGGACCGCGGTCATCAGGACCGACGAAGGCAGCGGCGACGCGCCTCCCGTCACGTGCAGACCGGCGCTCGCGTAGGGAATGAAGCGGCGACCGACGAGGATGCCTTTCACGGGCGCGTACTCGAACGAGCGGGTCACTCCCTGCTTGTGGAAGCGGAGGAGGTTTTCGAGGGCCGACCGGAGCGCGCCCTGCTCCTGCTGGGTGAGCTTGCGCTCGGCGGCCTCCAGCTCCGACGTGGAAACCTCGAGCGTGTCGAGCTTCACCTTGTCGAACTTTCTGGCGTAGGCGCGGAGCGCGGAGTCGCCGTGATCGCGCACGTCCGAAACGATGGTGTCGACGGCTTTCATCACCTCGTCGGTCAGGGCGCCGGGGCGCGAGAGGGTGGCCTTGCGGGCGGCGGGATCGAGCTGCGAAAGCCGGCGGACCGGAATCAAGCGGGTTCCCCCCGAGGTGCGGCCGAAGTATAGCACTCGCCGCGGATCACCGCATCGACTCCGAGATCGCGAGGACCGCGAGCGCCGTCGCGAGCAACGGCTCGTTTTCGAGCATGACGTCGACGTCGTTGACCCACGATCCGTCGGGCCGTTGACGAGATTCGATCGACTCCCGGATGCGCGGCCGATGTTCCACACTCAAGACGCGCGCGGCGGCGGCCAACCAATAACCCAGGAGTCCTTGCGCCCAGGGCCGGGGAGCGTCCGGCCGGAAGCCGGGGCATTGACTCGCGCTGAAGTGCCTCCGAATCCACCCCATGGCCCTGTCGTACCGATCCTGGTCGGCCCCCGCAAATCGAAGCGCGAGCCAGCCGTCGGCCGTCGCGGAGCCGTAGCCGAAGAGGTGCACCTTTCCGGTGGCGTCCGATTCCGCCCCCGCCTTGTTCTGGTCCGCGAGGGGAGTAAACGCGAAGCCGCCGTCACCCTCGGGATTCTGGCACCCGGCCAGGAACTTGCGCGCCCGGGCCCAGACCGGATCTTCAACTGGGACCTGGGCCGCGGCGAGCGCCTCGAGAGCGAACCGAGTCGAGGAAATGTCGAGGCGATGCGCGTCAGGCTTCGGCCGGGGCGGGCCGCCGAATCCCCATCCGCCGTACTCGGGATTCTCCGGCTCCCATCCTTCGCTTTCGTCCAGCTGAGCGCGCTTGAGGTAGTCCACCATCCGGGCGACCGGCTCCTCCCATCCGGCGGGGCGGAGGGCGACGAAACAGAGGACCGTGAGGGCTGTGGCGTAATTGGGATAATCCGAGCCCGTGGGCTCCATCCCCACCATTCCTTCGGGAGAAATATGAACCTCCAGGTACCGCACGGCGCGGTCCATGCAGTCCGCGTAGTGGGACCGCAGAGGCTTGGGGAGGCGGGTGAACGCGTACAGGACGAAGGCGGTCATGGCCGGGCCCGGCCGCAGGACCGCGATCTCCTCGCCGCGCCACGCGCCGTCGAGGTGCTGCTTCCTCGCGAGCCAGGCGGTTCCGCGATCGAGGGGAATCTCCGATGGCCGCATGCCCGGAAAAAGACCATAGGCCGCGAAATAGGCCAGAATCAGGATCGCGACAACCAGAAAGAGGAGGAGGCCGTGACCGGGTTTCGAGCCCCGGCTCACTTCGCCTTGGGGCCGTCCAGGAGCCGCCTCAGCTCCTCCAGAGTCGTCACGGGCGACTGGCATGAGTAGTTCTCGCAGACATACGCGGCGGCGCGGCCTTTGACCGCCTTTTTCCCTTCGACCATCGGCAGCTGTCGGACAAGGTCGGTGTCGGGTCCGTCGGCGGGCACACCGGCCATCACTGAATTGGGATCGTATCGACGCCGGACTTCGCGCCAGAGCTCGGGCGATTCCCCCGAGATCACGATCTCACGCCACGGCGCGAGCGCCATGTCGGCGGCCGAAGCAAGATGAGGGAAGGCCTGGGGAAACTTCGATAGTTCGACCGAGTGTCGCTCGAGAACGGCGCGGGCCGTCTTCTTGAAGCGATCATTCGACGTCAGTTCCGCCAGTCTGAAGAGCGCGTGGACGGCGACCGCGTTGCCCGAGGGCAGGGCGCCGTCGTATACCTCCCGCGTGCGGGCGATGAGCTTCTCGTGGTCCTTGGCGGTCAGGAAGAATCCCCCTTCGGGATCACCGAAAAGATCGATCATGCCCTCCGCGATCTTCACCGCTTGGACAAGATATTCCGTGCGAAAGGTCGCCTGATAGAGGTCGGCGAGCCCGTCGCTGAGAAACGCGTAGTCGTCGAGGAACGCGGGGATGGCGGACTCGCCCTCGCGGTGGCGCCGGAGGAGCCGTCCGTCCTTCCGGCGCAGTTTATCCAGGACGAATCGCGCGGCCCTTTCCGCGCCCGCGATGTACCGGGGCTCCTCGAATACGGCGCCCGCCATTCCCATCGCGCCGATCATCAGGGCGTTCCACTCGGTCAGGATCTTGTCGTCGCGGTGGGGGCGGGGCCTCCCGGCGCGCGCCTCGAAGAGCTTCTTCCGGCCCTCCGCCAGGATTTTCGCGATCTCCCCTGCCCCGAGCTTGAACTCCTTCGCCAGTTCCTCTGTCGTGGCTGCACGGTGAAGAACGCTGTTGCCCCGGGGCTCGCGCGCCTCGTGCGGAACCCAATTCCCGCCCTCGACGACTCCGAAGGCGCGGCAGAGCAGGTCGCCTTCGCGGCCCGGCACGACCGCTTTGATTTTGTCGGGCGTCCAGAGATAGAACGTGCCTTCGAACCCCTCGCTGTCGGCGTCCTCCGCGGAGTAGAACCCGCCCTCCGGCGAAGTCATGTCGCGCAGGACGTAGTCGCACGTTTCGCGCACGATGCGCTCGTATCCGGGTTCCTTCGTGATCTGCCACGCTTGCAGATAGGCGCGCACGAGGAGCGCGTTGTCGTAGAGCATCTTCTCGAAGTGGGGGACGAGCCACTCCTTGTCGGTCGAGTACCGGTGGAAGCCGCCTCCGAGCTGGTCGTAGAGGCCGCCGTTCATCATGGCGTCGAGCTGGCGGCGTGCCATCGCGAGCGCCTCGTCGGACCCGAGGCGCCGGTGCAGGCGCATCAGGAATTCGAGGGCGACGCTCCGGGGGAATTTCGGGGCATCGCCGAATCCGCCGTATTCGGCGTCGTACACGCCCTTGAACTGGGCCAGGCCGGTCTTGAAAAGATCCTCGTCGAGAGCCGCCGACGCGCCGGCCCGGTTGGGAGCGGCGAGCGCCTCCGCGACGGAACGGCCGCCCTCCACGAGTTTCGCCCGGTCCTCCTTCCAGAGTCCCGCGACCCGCTCCAGAAGGGCCTTGAAGTTCTCCGGAGGGAAATAGGTGCCGGCGAAAAAGGGTTCGCGATCGGGAGTCAGGAAAGCCGAAAGGGGCCACCCTCCGTGGCCGCTCATCGCCATCACGGCGGCCATGTAGACGGCGTCCACGTCGGGCCGCTCCTCGCGGTCGACCTTGATCGAGACGAAGTGCGCGTTCAGGACCGCGGCGATCTCGTCGTTCTCGAAGGATTCCCGCTCCATGACGTGGCACCAGTGGCAGGTCGAGTAGCCGATGGAGAGGAAGACGGGCCGATCCTCCTTCTTCGCGAGTTCGAACGCCTCCGCGCCCCAGGGATACCAGTCGACCGGATTGTGCTTGTGCTGCTGGAGGTAGGGGCTTTTTTCCTTCGCGAGGCGGTTCAGCCGCTCCTTGGGGGTGACGGACATCGGTTCCTCGGGTCGTTCCGGAGGGGAGCACGAGGCGCAGAGGGCGAGCGCGGCCAGCCCGGCGACGATCCTCATTCGGCCCTCGGGAACGCTCTTTATAGCCGCGCCGATCGGGAGGCGCCAGACCATTCGCCCCGGCGGAATAGCGTGGATCGAGGAGGGGTTGGAGGACTGGCGACGCGCCTCCCTTCGCGTTACAGTGACGAACCGGAGTCCGAACCGATGCGCTCGTATTACCTGGCCGGCCTCGCCGCCGTGGGGCTGTTCCTCGGGGCGGTCGCGGCCCAGGACGCCACGAAAATGAAAGCACCCGAGCTCGAGGGCGGCGTCGGCTGGCTCAACACCGACAAGCCGATCACGCTCGCCTCCCTGAAGGGGAAGGTCGTCCTCCTCGACTTTTGGACCTACTGCTGAATCAACTGCCATCACATCTTCCCAGATTTGAGGAAGCTGGAAGAGAAGTTCCCCCGCGAGCTCGTGGTGATCGGCGTCCATTCCGCGAAGTTCACGAACGAGAAGGACTCCGACAACATCCGCAACGCGGTCATGCGCCACGGGATCCGCCATCCCGTGGTGAACGACGCCGATTTCAAGATCTTCAAGGCTTTCGGGGCGCGCGGCTGGCCCCACTTCGTCCTCATCGACCCCGAGGGCAACATCGTCGGCCAGGCGGGGGGCGAGGGGATTTATGACGCCTTCGAGAAGGCCATCGCGAAGGTCATCGAGACCTTCGACAAGAAGGGGAAGCTCGACCGACGTGAGATCGTCTTCAAGGTCGAGGAGGAGCGGACGCCGAATCTCCGGTTCCCCGGAAAGGTCGCGGCCACGGCCGATCTGCTCTTCATCTCGGACACCGGCCACCATCGCATCGTCGTTACGGACCACTCCGGGCAAGTGAAAGAAGTCTACGGCTCCGGAATGCCGGGATTGCAGGAC
>DASXTT010000252.1:0-7501 GCA_036505255.1 Planctomycetota bacterium
GAACTCGAGGAGCTGGTCGAGCTTGGCCCTCAGTCCGCCGACGGCCTCGAGGGCCGAGGCGCGGTCCCCGCTGATCATCTCGAGCAGGTCCTTGACGTGGTCGTCGCGCATGAGGAGGACCTGGAACATGACCGAGGCGTCCGCGCCGCCGGCGGCGGGCGGGTGCGCGGAGAAATGCTCGTCGACGAGCGACTTGACGTCGTCGGCGCGCCGCGCCCACTCCGGCCGGCTGGCCTCGATGAGGCGCTGCAGGGCGTCCCACGCGGGGGCGAGCATCGTGGCGCGCTCGTGGTCCTTCAGGCGGGCGCCCTGGAGCAGGAATTCGCGCGCCTCCTGCTCGTGAAGGAAGATGGCGCGCGCGGCCTCCCACGGCTGGCACTTCGTCTTGAGGTCCGGAAAGATCTCCGCGGCGACGGCGGCGAGGTTGAGCGCGTCGAGCTGGGTCCCGAGCTCCTCGAGGATCTTGAGCTCGTCCTGCGACGGGACGATGACGATCGGCACGGGGGCGTCGTCTCCCCCGCCGTCGGTCGGGGCGGCCTCGAGGATGGCCTCCTCGCGCCGCTGGGCGGAGGTTTCCTGGATCTGCGCCTCGAGCTCGCGGGCCCGGGCGGCCTCCTCCTCGGCCTGCTTTTTCTCGAGGGCCTCGCGCCGCTTCTTCCGCATCTGCTCGAGGCCGCCGCGGATGAAGCCGTCCATGGCGTCGGAGAGGAAGCGCCGGGCCTCCGGGGTCCGGCAGTACATGATCTTCTCCATCATGGAGATGATCTGCCGGGGGCGCTCGGGGAATTCCAAGACCTCGGCGAGGGCGTCGCGCGCCTCCTCGACGGTCCGGATCGCGGATGTGTCGGCCGCCATGGCCGGGCATTATAGCGTGCGAGGGCGCGACCGCTAGTTCAAGCCGAGTTCCCGCGCCAGGACGGAGGGGTCGAAGCCGACGACCACCTTGGTGCCGGCCACGGTCACGGGAGCCGTCGCCGCCCCGTGGGTCAGCGTGGCGAGCTCATCCGCGGCCACGGGGTCCAGGGCGATGTCCTTCTCCACGAAGGCCACGCCCTTCTCCGTGAGGAACTCCTTGACCGCTTGGCAGGTCTCGCAACCGGTCCGGGTGTAGACGATCACGGGCGGGTCCGCCGTCGGGTCCCCTTCGAGTGTCGGATTCATGTTCATGCGGCCGCTCCTTCCTTGCGCCCGGGCGCGCGGCTCCGCGCTATTCCGGGTCCTTGAGGCATCGTTCGAATTCAGCCTTCAGTTTTTTCGCGAGCCCCCTGTTCTTGCCGCTGTTGGAGGCGCCGGCGGAGAACCGCACCCGGAGCGAGTCCTTCGCCGTATCCAGCCTGATGCGCAGGACGTCGACCGGGGCCCAGGCGTCGGAGGCTCCCCGGCTCCGCCTGACGAGGGCGCCAAGCGCCTTCCGGGAGGCCCTGAGGCCCCGGGCCAGGTCGGCCGGATAGGCCCCTTCCAGGTCCGCCCCGCCGATGCCGCCCGAACCCGCCTTGCCCAGCCCCAGGCTTCGAGCGAGCCGGCCATGCAGGGCCTTCGCCAGGTCGCCGTCCCCCTCGTCCACGCGAACCGACACGAGCGTGCGCAACTCCTCCAGATTCCACACGCCGATCCGTACCTGGCTCAAGGCTCCCCTCCGAGTGATGATCTCGCCGATCATCCCGTCGCGCGCGGCGCTTTCCACGGTCAGGCCGGCCTCCGCGACGCATTTCCCGACCGCCATCCACACCCGGTCCATGGGGCTCGGGTATTCGCGGTCCACCAGGTTCATGCCGACTCTTGGATCGATTCCCGGGCAGGCGACCAGCCCCAGCACCAGGACCTCTGGGATCGCTTTGCCGCGTTTCATGCGATCCTCCACCCAATTCACCATTCGCAGGGTCCGCTTCACGTAACGATGCCGCACGCTCCCGTCCGTTACGTGCGTTACTCGGTCCCTGAGAAAATAGGTTCCGGGGGGGACCGTGATGGGGCCGTAACAACCGGGCGCCCGGCGCATCAAAAGCCGGTGGAGGTGAGAAATGAAGACCATGAAGATGGTGAACCTGATTCTCATGGCGGGGCTTCTGGCCCCCCTCCTGCTGCTCGCCGCCGTCGCGGCCACGGCGCAGGAACGGGAGAGGACCGATGACCCGGCGGTCGCGGTCGACAACTTCCAGGCGTCGCCGCCCGCCGTCGCGGACCTCGACCGGTACGCCGAACGCGAGGCGGCCTCGCCGGACCTCGCCGGTTTCGTCGGCGGTCACGAGGAAGTGGTCGTCGTGTGCAGCACGTGCGCCCTCGTGGTGCTCCTCCTCCTGATCCTGTTGTGATCGCGATGGTGTCGCCCGGATGCGCCCGGGGTTTCGGGCTCGAAACTCGGAACTTCAGAAGCTGGGATCCGGGATCTGGAAACTGGAAACTCGTCCAGCCCCTCCCGGCAGGGAGGGGCTGGACGTTTCGGCGCGGCAAGGTACAATAGGGTCGTGCCGGCAGCCACGTTCTACACCGTCCCCCAGGTCGCGGCCATCACCGAGCTCTCGGAGCGCGACATCCTGAAGCACATCGAGGCGGGGGCGCTGCGGGCCAACTTCAACCAGGGCAACATGAGCTACCTGATCCTCCAGGACGACCTGCTCATGTTCATGCGCGAGCAGAGGCTCACCGAGCAGATCCAGAAGATCATGCAGAAGCGCGTCCTCGTGGTGGACCGCGACACGAACACGACCTTCATCCTCAAGTCGGAGCTGGAGCGGGGCGGGAAGGTCATCGTGAGGGTGGCGACGTCGACGCGGGACGTCGAGATTTCCCTCGACGCGAACGTCCCCGACGTGATGACGATGCACTTCGCCGCGACCCAGCGGGCCCAGGATAATCTCGAGGGCGTCCTCCGCCGGTGCCGGGCGATGCGGCCGACGATGCTGGTTCTCTACCACGACCAGCCGGAACAGATGATCAAGTCCTCGCCCGATATCCAGAGGGTGGTCACCTCGCTGCAGGTGGAAGGGCTCGTGAGCGTCTCCCGCGGCTTCCGCCCGCTCGTCCAGAAGATCGAAGAGCTGCTCGGTCTCGATCGCTCCGCGACGATCGTCCGGAAACCCCCCGCCGAATAGGTCGAAGAACGCGCTTCCCGCTTCCTGCTTCCGGCTCCCGGTCTGAATCAAATGCGTGTTGTAACACGCATGTTCCCGGCCCCTGATTCCTGATTCTTGATTCCTGATTCCGGCGAGGGTTCAGGGCACTTCAGGCGGCCTGCCCGGACGGGGGTTGAACCGCTTCGCGCGGGAGGTGCCGGGAGGCGGGCGGCGGCGCAGGCCCTGGGCGGCCAGCGCCCCGGCCACCTTGTCGGCCAGGTCGCGCTTCGATCCTCCCGTTTCCAGCTCGACGCGGGACGTCTCGACGCGGATCGTGACCTCGGCGCCGGACTTCCCGTCCCCCACCGTGATCTCCTCCTCCCACAGGAGGATCTCGAGGCCGCGGCACTGGTCGGAGCTGCGGAGCTCCCGCACGAGCGCCTCGGCGCTCATCGACCGCGGCTTGTCGAACTGGATCAGGCTCATGGGAAGGGTTCCCAAGCAGGACCTACCGGGTTCTTACTCACCGCGTGCATCTCCTGGGTCCTGCTTATCCCGAGCGAGGCGGAGCCGGGTCGAGGGATGTCCTTCGACTCCGCGCGCTCCGCTCAGGATAAGCGGCCCGCAATGTAGGCACCTATTTCAGCTCGGGCCGCTTAGCGCGCCGACAGGAGCTGGCGGCCCCCGTCGACCGAATGGACCGCGCCGGTGATCCACGACGCTTCGTCGCTCGCGAGGAACAGGGCGAGCGAGGCCACGTCCTCGGGCGACCCCACGCGGCCGAGCGGGTGCGTGGTCTTCGACCGCTCGAGGAAGGCGGCGTAGTCGGGCACCGCGGCCGAGGCCGTGTGGAGCTCCGTCACCACCACCCCCGGATTGATCGCGTTGACCCGCACCCCGTGCGGCGCCAGCTCCAGGGCGAGGCACTGCGTCATCATGTCGACGGCGGCCTTCCCCGCGCAGTAGGCGAGGAGGGTCGGAAAGGGCCTCAGGCTGCACACCGAGGAGATGTTGAGGATCGACGCCCCGCGGTTCCGGATGAGGTGGGGCGCCGCGGCGCGCGTCACGTGGAAAACCGATTCCACGTTGGCGTCCCAGAGGCGCCGCCATTCCTCGGGGGTCGAGTCGAGGATGCCGCCGTTGCCGATGACGCCGGCGGCGTTCACGAGGATGTGGAGGGCCCCGAAGCGGTCGACGGCCGCCTGGACGGCGCGGGCGCATTCCGCGGGGCGGGTGAGGTCGGCCGTCACCCAGTCGGGGCCCGCTTCGCGAAGCCGGGCCTCGCGGCGGCCGACGAACATCACCCGGGCGCCCTCGGCGGCGAAGCGGCGTCCGATCGCGCGTCCCAGGCCGCTGGAACCCCCCGTGACGAGCGCCGATCGGCCCGAGAGCTTCATGAAGGCGCGATTATAGCCGACCCATTCCCGATTGTGGATTGTGAGTTTACGATTGTGGATTCTGGATTGTGGATTGTGGATTTCGACCTGTGAATTCGGAATCAACACTTCCACCATCCAAAATCCAGAATCGAAAATCCGGAATCCGGAATCCCGCCGGACCTTCAAGAGGGCTGAATCGTTTGGGCCGGATTATCACTTTTCGGAAGTCGGGCGGACCAGCGTGAGCGGATCGGGCAGCGGCAGGTCCGTCACCGCTCCGAAGTCCTCGATCTTGACCGGGGTTTTCCCGTCGCCCCCCTTGATGGCGTCGAGGTTGCCCACGAAGACGAAGACCAGCTTGTCGGCCTTCATGTACTGCTTCGCCGCGCGCTGGATGTCCGCCGCCGTCACCGCGGCGATCCGGGCCCGGTAGGTCTGGTAATAGTCCTTGGGATAGCCGTTGAATTCCGCCCCGGCGAACGTCGAGGCGGTCTGGATCGGCGTCGCGAAGAAGAGCCCCGGAAAGGCGTCCAGGTAGAAGCTGATCGCGCCCTTCAGCTCCTCGTCCGCCACCGGCTCCTTCTGCATCCGCTCCATCTCCTGGAGGCAGAGCTTCGCCGCGTACAGGCACGACTCGCTGCGGCTCTGGAACAGCATCCGGAAGGTGCCCGTGTAGGCGATCCCCGGCCGGTAGTCGCATCCCACGCTGTAGGCGAGGCCGGCGTCCGTCCGCACCACCTTCACGAGGCGCGAGGAGAATCCCCCCTGGCCGAAAATGTACGACATGACCCGGATGACGAAGGCGTCCGGATTATTCAGGTCGATCCCGAGATGGCCGATCGTGACCCGGCCCTGGTTGACGTTGGCCTGTTTCGCGGGGAGGCAGTAGACCCCCGGCCTGGGCTGGTGCGTCACCGGCGGGATCGCCGCCTTTTCCGGCGCGGGCGTGGGCCAGTCCTTGAACGCCGCCTCGAGTTTCGCGAGGAACTCCGCCTTCGAAAAATCGCCGGCGGCCGAAACGATCATCGCCGACGGATGGAAGAACCGGCGGTGGAAGGCGACCAGGTCCTCGCGCGTGATCGAATCGAGCGACGCCTTCGTCATGTGGGAATTGACGGGGTAGTCGCCGTACAGGAGCAGGGTTGATTCCCGCCCCTCGATCGAGGCCGTGGCGTCGTTGCGCGCCTTCAGCCGGTCGAGCTGCTGCGCCTTCCAGAGGTCGATCTTCTCCTGCTTGAAGTCGGGATTCGCCAGGATGTCCGTGAGCAGGCCGAGCCCGGCGTCGAAGTCCTTGCTCAGGATCGAAAGGGAGGCGTTGCCCGCCACGTCGCCGACGCCCACGCCGATCTGCGCCGCGAGAAACTCGACCTGGTCGTCGACCTCCTGCGGCGGCCGCGACTTCGTTCCGCCGGTCCGCATGAGGGCGCCGGTCATCCCCGCCAGGCCCTCCTTGCCCTTCGGCTCCCAGAAGGAGCCCGCGCGCAGGACGATGGAGAGGTCGACCTTCGGAAGCGACCGGTCCTCGATCGCGTAGACCACCATGCCGTTCTTGAGGACGGTCCGCATCCTGGCCGGATCCGGGACCTCGTACTTCATGGAGGGATAGGAGAGCTTCTCGGGCCGGTCCGCGATCGGGGGATCCTGGACGGGCGCGGGGCGCGCGCCGACGAGGACGAGGGCGAGGACGAATCCGATTCCGCGCTTCATGGCTGCCGACCTCCCTCTTTGGGCGCCGGGGCTCCGCGCCGCCTGATGATGAGGACGTTCTTCCCCTGGGGCGTCAGGTATTTCTTCGCGACCCGAAGGACGTCGTCCACGGTGACCGCCTGGGTGTCCGGCACGACCTTGAAGATGTCGCGCCAGGTGTCGTTGATCTCCGCGAATCCGAGCCGGGTGGCGATTCCGGAGTTCGTGTCCAGCTCCTGCACGAGGCCCGAGAACATCTGGTTCTTCGCCTTCTGGAGCTCGCGGTCCGTCACGGGCTCCGACCGGAGCTTCTCGACGACCCCGAGGAGCCCCGCCTCGACCTTTTCGAACGAGACCTCGGGACGCGGCGTGGCGGAGAGTTCGAAGGCGCCTCCGTACTTGAGGCCCCAGAACGTGGAGCCCGCCGTCAGGGCGAGCTTCTGCTCCTCGACGAGGGCCTTGTAGAGCCGTCCCGTCCGTCCCGAGAGGACGATGGAGAGGACGTCGAGGACCCGTCCGTCGGCGTGGATTTCCGCGGGTCCGTGCCACCAGATCTGCAGGGCGGGCTGGGCCTCCGCCTCGGCGACCAGGCGCTTTTCGGCGACCTGCTCGTTCTCCAGCGTGACGATCGGGTCGGGCATGATCTTCCCCTTCGGGATCCGCCCGAAGTAGCGCGCCGCCAGCTTCCGGATCTCCTCCTTCTTGCAGTCCCCGACGAAGATCGCGGTGCAGTTCTGCGGCACGTAATGCGTGTCGAAATACTTCTGGGCGTCGGCGTAGGTGTACTGGTCGATGTCCGACATCCAGCCGATGACGGGCCAGCCGTAGGGATGGGACTCCCAGAACTGGGCCATGAAGGCCTGCTGGATGAGCCCGGTGGGCGTCGAGTCGTACCGCATCCGGCGCTCCTCCTTGACGACTTCGCGCTCGGGGTAGAACTCGCGGAAGACCGGATTCAGGAACCGGTCGGACTCGAGCCAGAAGAAGAGCTCGACCTTGTTCGCGGGCATGTCGACGAAGTAGCGCGTCCAGTCGTAGTAGGTGGACGCGTTCAGGCCGGTTCCGCCGTTCGCCTGGAAGAGCTTGGAGAGGTGCTCGCCCAGCGAGATCTTCTTCTGATCCTCGATGAGGGCGTCGTACTCGGCCTTGAGGGCCTTCCACGTCTCCTCGTCCTCGGCGCGGATCGTGGCGCCACCCTTGCGGGCGGTCTCGGAGATCGGCGTCCCCTGGCGGAGGGCCTCGAGGCCGAGGAGCTTCAGGTCACGGATCTTCCCCATGACGCCTTCGAAGAGCGCGTTGAGCTCGCGGTCCCGCTTCGGATCGGAGGTGCCGATCACGTCGGTCCCCTTGAACATCATGTGCTCGAAGAAGTGGGAGAGGCCC